>NZ_DASURI010000204.1:0-3919 GCF_036280135.1 Longimicrobium sp. | reverse complement strand
CTCGCTTCGCGGGCAAGATCCTTCGTCGCCGCCACGGATCGCGTCCGGGCAAGACCACGCGGCGGCTCCTCAGGATGACAAGCGCGGGATTGGCCGCGCGGGAACGCCCGGCGGATCACCTCCCAAGGCTGCTCCCCGTCTGGAACCCTCCCCCGGCGATTGTCATCCTGAGGGGCCCTCACGGATCCGTCCGTGCAGGATTGTCCGCGGCCCCGAAGGATCTTGCCTGCAAAACAGGAGGCCGGCTCCCGTGCAGGGGAGCCGGCCTGTCGCATCGCGGGCAAGATCCTTCGTCGCCGCCACGAATCACGTCCGGGCAAGACCACGCGGCGGCTCCTCAGGATGACAAGCGCGAAAGGCGGATCACTTCACCCGCACGACGCGGAACGGGATGGGACGCGCGATCCGCTCCTCCTGCGCGGGAAGCTTGGAGATCTGCTCCACGAGCTCCATCCCGTCCACCACCCGGCCGAACGCGGCATAGCCCTGCCGCTGCGCGTCGCGGTAGTCCAGGTGCGGCTGGTCGCCCACGACGATGAAGAACTCCGCCCGCGCGCTGTTCACCCCGAAGCGCGCCATGGATACGGTGCCGTCCGTGTGCCTGAGCCCCGTCGTTTGTGTCGATTCCAGGCCGATGGGCGGCAGCAGCTTCGTGGTGTCGTCGTCCATGTACAGGCCGCCCTGCACGATGGCGTTGCGCTGCTGCATGAGCTCCGCCTCGGAGCCACGCACGCGGTAGAACGACGCATTCGCGTACCGTCCCTCGTCCACGTAGCGCAGGAAGTTGGCGGCCGTGAGGGGCGCCCGTGCGCTGTCCACCTCCACGCGGATGGTGCCGAACTGCGTCACCACGTCCACCCGCGGGTTCCGCGGCCCGCACCCGACGAGCATCGTGGCGAAGAAGATTCCGAGCAGCGGCAGTACGGCGCGGCGCATCCGATCTCACGGTTGATTGTGGACGTCGGCCGATGCGCATCACCCGCATCGGCCCCGGCGCAGCTTACGCGGGCGGCGGGTATGCGCACAAGACGACGGCCCCGCGACGGTGTGCGTCGCGGGGCCGGATCGGGAGCACGCAATCCTGCTTTCGTATTGGATTCGGAAAGCAGTTGTTTTCCGAGGGGCCCTGGATCGCCGTTTCGTCCCTCGTCGGTGCTACGCGAGGGCCTCGTCCAGGAGACGCTGGACGACCGCGTGCGCCTCGGGCGGCAGCGGGTGCTCGCGCTGCAGCAGCGTCACCCGGTCGGCGAACTCGCGGACGGCGTTCTCGTGGCCCTTCCGCAGCCCGCGCACGGCCTGGACGAGCAGCAGGCGCGTGGCGGCGTTGCGCGGGTTGTCCAGGCACAGCTGCAGGTTGCCCGCGATCATCTCGCGCGTGCCGTTCAGCGCCGCGGGGTCCGCGCCCTCCATGTTGAAGCAGCGGATGGCCAGCAGCTGCTCCAGCCGCACCAGGTAGCTGGAGAGCATGCTGCCCGCGGGGACGGCGTACAGCGGGGGCGGCGTGCGCGCCTCCACGCCGGCCTGCTCCGCCAGCAGCGCCATCAGCCGATCGGCCAGGCGACGGACGCCGTCCGCCGGGTCGCGCGAGTCCAGCGCGGCGCCCAGCGTGCCCACGCAGGCGCCGTCGCTCGCGCGGATCACGCGCAGCTGCACGCCCCACGGGTCCCGCAGCGCGCGCAGGTGCGTGACGACGACGTACTCCTGGCCGGGCCCCGCGACCGCCGCGGCCTCCTCGTCCGTCCAGCCCTCCCCGCGCAGCGCGAACGCGCCGGGCGTGAGCATCACCCACGGCACCAGCGTCTCGGCGCGCGCCGTCGTCGCGAGCGACGCCTGCTCCGCCAGGAACAGGGGCAGCGCGCGGCTCAGCCGCCCGGCGTCGTCCGTCAGCTGGTGCTCGGGCACGGAGCCCTGGTCCGGCTGCTCCGCCGTGCTGCCCAGGAAGCAGATCACCGGCCCCGCCGGCGCCTCGGCGGGGAGCAGGCCGGGCACGGGCTCGCCGGCGGCCCACACGGGGCCTTCCAGCCGCAGCATGGCCAGCGGGATCTGCCCGTCGGGGGGCGTGTCCACGGGCGCCAGGCCCGCCCGCGCGATCTCCTTTTCCCAAAAGGCCAGCGCCGGGCCCCAGTCCGGCCGCTGCAGCGCGTGCAGCTGCTCCAGCACCTGCCGGGCAGCCTCCGGCTGGCCCAGGTCCAGGTACGCCTTCATGAGGTTGTTGCCCACCATCACCCCGTGGCGCGCGGCGTCGTAGCGCGGCGCCGTGAGCTCCACCAGCTCGCCCAGCAGGCCGTGCCCGCCCAGGTCGCCGCTCATCTGCTCCAGCAGCAGCGCGGGGACGTTGTCGCCCACGCGCGACAGGCTCTCGTGGTACAGGGCCAGTGCCTGGTCGCGGTCGCCCGCCGCCAGCGCGTCGCGGGCCAGCCACAGCTGCGCGCGCCAGCTGCCGGGAAGGACGGCCACGCGGCGCATGGCCTCCAGCGCCCCCGCGTCGCCGCCCCGGTCACGCTCCTGCGCCTGGTACCACGCCACGGCGTTGTCCAGGTTGGGATCCAGCTGCAGCCCGCGCCACAGCGTCTCCTCCGCCTTTTGCGCCTCGCCGCGGTCCGCGTAGACCTTGGCGAGGTTGGTGAGCACCACGCCCGTCTCGCCGCGCTGCGCCGCGTACGACGTCAGCACGCGCTCCGCCTCGTTCAGCGCCCCGTTCTTCATCAGGACGATGGCCAGGGCCGTGGCGCCGCGCTCCGGGATGGGGTCAATGCCGTTCAGCCGGTCCGCCGCCTCCATCACGTCCGCCTGGAACCCGTCCTCCACGGCGCGGATGATGAGCTCGTACAGCACGTCGGGGTTGTCCCAGTGCGCGTGCAGGCTGCCGGCGAGCACCTTGGTGCGCCACTCCTCCCGCGGGATGAGGATGGACCGGCCGTACTCGTCGTACGCCTGCATCATCGGCTGCGCGTCCGCGTCCGGCGCGGCGGGCGTCGGTGGCGGCGCGGCAGGCGAGGCCGATGCCGATGCCGACGGCTTCGGCGGCGACGCGGGCGCCGGCGAGGCGGGTTGCTGCTTCTTGCCGAACAGCTTGTCGAAAATGCCCATGTGGCGGGGCGGATGGAATCGAGTGGGGAACTGCGGTCCTGCCCGAAGCGGCGGATCGCGAGGCGGCGAGCCCGTGGAAAGAACCGCGCCGCCGCCCCGTCAGGCGAGTATATCCGCCCGGGGGTAGACGCACAACGCGTGGCCCGACGGCATCATGACGGATGCGGTCGGTGGATGATGATCATCGCGACGGGACAGGCGCCGGGTGATGCGGATCAGGCCGGCGCGACGGTGAAGGTGACGGGCTCGGCGCCGCCGCCACGCACCCGGATGGTCGCGGACGGCGACGGCGGAAGCGCCAGCTGGACCGGCGCCGGGAGCGCGGCTGGGTCCGCGATCTCGCCCGCCGCGGCAGGCGCCACGCCCAGGACGACGCTGTCGCCCTCGTGTTCCACCGTGACACGCTCACCCGGCGGCGGCAGGGCGATCACGCGGTCCGCGATGAGCGGCGCCGCGTTCGAGCCGGCGTCTTCGCTCGCGACGAACGGTGGCTTCTGGTAGATGACGACGCTCTGTCCGTCACCGGACTCGTTGATGAGATGCAGCTGGATGGCCATGGCGTCCTCGATAGCGGGCGGCGGATGCGGGCCTGCAGGCGCAGCACGGTGCCTGCCTGGCCGCGCCCGCGCAAGCCGCATCGTCCTGTTTCGCATAGACACTGCGCATCGATTGATTCCTGGGGGAGCGCCCGCGTAGAACTCGCCCGTTCACGAGAGATCACGGGCGCGACCGAAGGATCTTGTGTCCAAACCACGGGGCCACTTCATGCCTGGAAGCCGGGCCCGAGTCTCGCATACAAGATCCTTCGTCGCCGCCATGGATCAAGCCC
>NZ_DASURI010000203.1:0-5592 GCF_036280135.1 Longimicrobium sp. | reverse complement strand
CCAGGCGCTGGAGGCCCGCACGGCGGAGCTCCAGCAGCAGGTCGCCGCGCGGGACGCCCGCATCGAGTCGCTCGAGGCCCGCATCGCCCGCCTGGAGGCGCTGATCGCGCAGCCCTGACGCCGCGCGCTCCGGCTTTCGCGCCGGAGACGGTTCTACGGCATTCTCACGCAGAGGGAGCAGAGGCAGCAGGACTGCAATGGAAGTACTCTGCTGCCTCTGCTCCCTCCGCGTGAGATTGTAGTCTCCATTCACGGCACGCGGACGGACGTCACGGGTAGAAGGGGCGTCCGGCGCGCGCCACTGGTGCGTGGGGTACGCCCCTGCCTATCTTTGCACGCGTCCGCGCCGTCCCTCCAGCTTCCCGAAGTTCCCCGTGTTCAAGCACTTCTCCCCCCGCCCACTGGCCGCGGCGCTGCTGCTGCTCGCGTCCGCCCTGGCCGCGTGCGGCGGTGACTCGCCCACGCCGCCGCCGCCGCCCCTGCAGGTGGCCGCCAGCGGCACCGCGCAGCGCGGCTCCATCGTCACCCTGAGCGCCACGCGCGAGGGGCAGGCCATCCCCGCCGGCAACGTCGCCTGGACGGTGACGCCGGCCGCCGGGGGCGAGGTGCTCTCCAACGGGCAGCTGCGGCTGCTGGCGGCGGGGACGCTGGAGGTGCGCGGCACGTTCGAGGGCAGCACAGGCACCACCACGCTGCAGGTGACGGAGCCGCCGCCGCCCCCACCGGGTGCCCTGGCCATCACCGCCACGGGCACCCTGGAGCGCGGCCGCACGGTGCAGCTCGTCGTCACGCGCGACGGACAGGCCGTCCCCGCCGGGCAGGTGACGTGGACGCTGGTGCCCACGTCGGGCGGCGAGATCCTGGCCGGCGGCCAGCTCAGGCTGCTGGCGGCGGGCAGCCTGGAGGTGCGCGGCGCGTACGACGGCAGCACGGGGACCACGACCCTGTCCGTGGCCGAGCCGCCGCCGCTGACGCTGTCGGCCACGGGCCGGCTGGAGCGCGGGTCCGTCATCGTCGTCAACGCCAGCCGCGGCGGCCAGGGCGTGGCCCCCGGCGAGGTGACGTGGTCCGTGCAGCCCGCGGGCGCCGGACAGGTGCTGGGCAACGGGCAGATCCGCCTGCTGACGGCCGGCGCCGTGGAGATCCGCGCGGAGTGGGACCTGAGCACGGGCACCCTGCCCCTGACCGTCGCCGTGCCGCCCACGGTCGTCTTCGACATGTCGGTGAACGGCAACCGCGACATCTACAGCGTGGCCCTGGACGGCGGCGACCTGCGCCGGCTCACGGAGGCCGCGGC
Source organism: Longimicrobium sp. (assembly GCF_036280135.1). Classification (GTDB taxonomy): domain Bacteria; phylum Gemmatimonadota; class Gemmatimonadetes; order Longimicrobiales; family Longimicrobiaceae; genus Longimicrobium. The sequence goes on along the minus strand of NZ_DASURI010000203.1, from coordinate 4,295 downwards.
CACGGACAACGACCCGTCCGTGGCGGCCGGCAAGGTGCTGTTCGTGAGCGTGCGCGACGGCAACTCGGAGCTGTACACGGTCCCCCTGGCGGGGGGAACGGCCACCCGCGTCACGACGACGGCGCGCGCCGAGACCTCCCCCGCCCTGTCGCCCGACGGCACGCGGATGGCGTACGGCTACGACGCGAGCGGCGTGTCGCGCATCTGGACGGCCAACATCAACGGCTCCGGCGGGGCCGCCTTCACGGGGAACCTGGGCTTCGCGGGAAGCCCCGAGACGGCGCCGTCGTGGCATCCCACGGCCAACCGCCTGGCCTTCGTGGGCACGGGCAACGGCTCGGCCGACATCTGGGACCTGGCGGCCGGCGGCACGGCGGCCGTCCTGGCCGGCGGCGACTCGGCGGACGTGGACCCGGCGTGGAGCCCGGACGGCTCCCTGGTGGCCTTCGCCAGCACGCGCGAGGGCGATCCGGCCATCTTCACCGTGCGGCTGAGCGACCGTCTCATCACCCGGCTGAGCGCGCGCGCGGGCGCCGAGGCCGAGCCAGGCTGGACGGCGGACGGGCGCCTGGTGTACGTTGAGTTCAGTGGCGGCGGCGTGACGCGGATGGTGTGGATCGACCCCGCGTCGCCGGCCACGGTGCACGAGATTCCCGTGACGGGCGGGTTCCCCCGGCACCCGTCCGTGGTTCGCTGACCTTTTCGATGACCGGCATGAGCGAGACCCCGATCCACCGCGTGCCCGAGGACGTGCTCGCCGCCCACCTGGACGGCGAGGCGGTGCTCCTGCACATGGACACCAAGAACTACTACCGGCTCAACGCCACGGCCGCGCACGTGTTCCGCGGGTTGGAGCGCGGTCTGGGGCGCGACGCGCTGCTGGACGGCCTGTGCGCGGAGTTCGACGTGGAGCGCGAGGTGGCGGCCCTGGAGTTGGACCGGCTGCTGAACGAGCTGTCGGCCCGCGGGCTGGTGGCGGCGGAGGACGCGGGCGCGTGAGCCTGCCGGGCGTGGCCATGACGGGGCTGTGGGCGGCCCTGCGCGTTCCCTTCTGGCTCAAGGGCCGGCGGTGGACGGAGCTGCTGAGCCCGCCGGCCGGCGCCGGCGCGTCGTCCGCCGCGGAGCCCCCGCGGGGCGCGGCGCGGGCCGCGCGGGGCGCCGTCAAGGTGCTGGCGGCCGTCCCCGGATCGCCCTGGCGCTACACCTGCCTGTACCGCAGCGTGGCCGAGTGCCTGGCCCTGCGCCGGTACGGCGTGCCCGCCGTCGTCCGCATCGGCGTGCGGGCGGGCGACCGGCCCGGCGACACGCCCATCCTGGCGCACGCCTGGGTGGTGACGGACCCGGCCGCGGAGCCCCCGCCGCCGGACCGGATGCAGCCCTTCTCCCTGCGCGCCTGAAGGCGTGATCGTCCGCTCCCTCCTGCACGACGGCCGGCTGCGGGTCGAGGCGCATCCGCGCCTGCTGCCCCTGCTCACCCGCTGGCTGCCCCTGCTTCCCGAAGACACGCCGGCGCACCCCGCCGGCTCCGTCGTCCGCGTCCTCCCCTCGGCGGACGCGCCGCCCGCCGCGCCCGCGCACCGGCGCACGCTGCACCTGGGCGGCGTGGACGCGTGGGTGGAGGACGATTCCGCGTTCTTCGACGGTGGGGCGGAGGTGTGGGGCTCGGTCACGCTGGCGGACGGCGTGTCGGAGCTGCGCGTGGCGGAGGGCGCGGAGGCATCCGTCTCCGCCATGTGGGCGCTCTACTCCGCCTGCACGCTCTCCGCCGCCCTGCTGCTGGGGCGGATGGGGCGCGCCCTGGCCCACGCGGCCGCCGTGGCGCCCCCGGACGGCGACGCCTGGCTGCTCGTGGGCGACTCGCACGCGGGCAAGACAACGACGTGCGCCAACCTGGTCGCGGCCGGCTGGCGCTACCTCTCCGACGACCACGTGGTGCTGTGGCGCGACGGGGACGGACGCGCGGCGGTGGAGGGATGGCCGCGCCCGTTTCACCTGGACCTGGGATACGAGTCCGGGACGGTCGTCCGCCAGCGGGGAGAGACGGACCCACGGGAGCGCTGGCCGGGCGCCTGGCGCCGGACGGCACCCCTGGCGGGGATGCTCTTTCCCCGCGTGGAGGCCCCCGCGCCCACGGCGCTGCATCCCGCCGAGGCGGGCGGCGCGCTCTCCGGGCTGCTGCGCCAGTCTCCGTGGCTGCTGGCGGACCGCGCCTGCGCCCCGCGCGTGCTGGACCTGCTGCGCGACGCGGCCCTGCTCCCCGCCCACGCCCTGCGCCTGGGGCTGGACACCTACACGGACCCCGCGCGCCTGGCGTGCATCGTCGGCGCGGCCGCGCCCGGCGCCGTCCGCACCCCGGCGCCTCCTGACGCGTGACGACGACGCGCATCCCTTCCGCACCGGCTGAGACGGACACGCCGCCCGCCGCGGACGATACGCGCCGGCGGGGCGCCGTCCGCCTGGCATTCGCCGCGGTATGTGCGCTGTGGGTGGCGCAGGTGCTGTCGCTGGGCGGGGGCGCGGGCGAGCCGTATCCCAGCATCCTCATGCCCTCGTTCGCCGGGTCCGGCGGCTACGCGGACAGCGTCGTGCGCATCGAGCGGATGCAGCCCGTCTTCGTGGGCCCGGGCGTCGAGCGGCCCGTCACGCAGCGCGCGCTGCTGGCGGACGTTCCCGACAGCCACCACGGCACCCTCTCCGGGCTGCTGCACCCAACGGGCCGCGCGCCGCGCCCCCTGCAGCGCTGGCTGCGGGCGCACCTGCTTCCCGGCCTGGCCGCGGGCGGGCTGCGGAACCGCGCCGGCTGCCCGGACGTCTCCCTGCGCGCCTGGGCCCGCCGCCGCGCGGACACCCTGCTTCCCGGCGTTCCCGTCCAGCGGCTGGAGCTGCGCTGGTACATGGACACGTTCTCCGGGGGCGCCGCCACGCCGTCCGCCCGCGCGCGGACGGGGACGCTCGTCATCCCCTTCGCGGAGGAGGGGCCGTGCGCGCCCTGACGGCCCGGGTGGACGGATGGATCTTCGGCGCGTACGCGGCGGCGCCGGCGGACCTGGCCCTGTACCGCATCCTCTACGCGGCGTACGCGCTGCTGGCCGTGGTGCCCACGGCGCTGTGGGTGGACGGGGCGCCGCGCGCCTTCTTCAATCCGCCGCCCGGCCTGGCGGCCCTGGCCACGGGTTTTCCGCCCGGCGGGTTCCTGGCCGCGCTCAACCTGCTGCTCGTCGCGCTCCTTGGCCTGCTGCTGGTGGGGTGGCGCACGCCGGCCGTCTCCGTGGCCACGAGCGTCGTTCTCCTGTGGATCAAGACCTGGGAGTACGCGGACGGCAAGATCAACCACGACATTCTCCTCGTCCTGATCCCCCTGCTGCTGGCCGGCTCGGGATGGGGTCAGGCGCTGTCGGCGGACGCCCGCCGCGCCGGCCCGCCCGATCCCCTGCGGCCGCGGGCCTCGTGGGCCCTGGCCCTGGCGGCGTTCGTCACGGGGACGGCCATGTTCGGCGCCGGCGCGCTCAAGCTGATGACGGGATGGCTGGACCCGGCCACCCACTCCACCTTTGGCCACCTCGTCGTCAACAACATGGGCGCGGGGCGCGGCACCTGGCTCTCGGGGCACGCGCTGGCCTGGAACGCGCCGCTGGCGTGGGAGGCGGCCGACTGGGCGGCCACCCTGCTGGAGACGGGCTTCCTGCTGGCCCTGCTGCGCCAGCGGTGGATGAACACGGCGCTGGCCCTCGCGTGCGTGTTCCACCTCTTCGTCTGGCTGCTGTTCGACATCGTCTTTTCCGCCAACGTGCTGGCGTACGGCGCGTTCGTCGCGTGGGCGCGGGTGCTGCCCGGCCTGGCCCGCGCGGCCGGGCGCGTGCCGTCCCGCCGGGCGCTGGTCGTCGCGCTCGTGGCCGCGTGGATCGTCGGCATCGCGGGCGTGATGGTCGGCGTGCCGCTGGAAGACGCGCTGGGGCTGCAGCTGCAGGAGATCCTGGTCGTGGCCGGCGCGGCGGGCGGTGTGGCGTACCTGGGACGAAGGCTTCTCCCCCGGCGGCGGACGGAGGCGATGCCCGCCGTGGAGCCCGCCTGATCGCGATCCGCCTCCGCCGAAGTCCGGCGTGGAGACATGCAGCAACGCCCCGCCAGCGCATTGTCGCGCCGGTGGGGCTTCGTGCATCCATCCAGTCAGAGCCGCCGTCCCGGCCGGACCGCCTTTTACCGATCGCGATCAGGTGGATGATGTGCACGCGCAATCATCCGCGTCCGACGCTGACGATGTGCCTCTTTGAAAAAACGCGGATCCCGTCCCCTCG
>NZ_DASURI010000202.1:0-3909 GCF_036280135.1 Longimicrobium sp. | reverse complement strand
AGGTCGGCCAGGGGCGACGGCGCGCCGCGGCGATACGCGTCGTACAGGGCCGTCAGCTCGTCCAGCAGCACGCTCGTCGCCCACACGTCCGTGGCGGCGTGGTGGATGACGATCATCAGCCCGTGCAGCTCCGCCGACGCGCGCAGCAGGGTGGCGCGGATGAGCGGCCCGCGGGCGAGGTCGAACGGGCGGCGCGCCTCGTCCTCCATCCGCCGCGCCATCTCCCCCTCCACCGCGTCCGCCGGCAGGTGCGACAGGTCCACGCTTTCCACCCGGAACGCGTCCGGCGGGAGGATGACCTGCACGGGGCCGGACTCGCCGGGCTCGAACGCCGTCCGCAGCACCTCGTGCCGCCGGACGACCTCCGCCAGGGCGCGGCCCAGCGCGCCCGCATCCAGCGCGCCCTCGAGGACGAGCCCGAACGGCACGTTGTACGCGGCCGATCCGGGGTCCAGCTGGTCCAGGAACCACAGCCGCTCCTGCGCGAACGAGAGCGGGATGGGCCGATCGCGATCCGCCCGGGGGATGGGCTCGGACGCGCGCGCCTGGTGCCGCAGGGCGTCCACGCGCGCGGCCAAGTCGCGCAGGCGCGGCGCCTCGAAGATGGTCCGCAGCGGCAGCTCCACCTCGATGGCCGCGCGGACGCGCGAGACGAGCTGCATGGCCCGCAGCGAGTGCCCGCCCAGCGCGAAGAACGAGTCGTCCGCGCCCACGCCCTCCACCTTGAGCACCTCGGACCAGGCGGCGGCCAGGGCACGCTCCGTCTCCGTCGCGGGCTCCGCGAACGCCGCGCGCGCCTCGCCGTCCGCTTCCGCCGGCGCGGGGAGGGCGCGGCGGTCCACCTTGCCGCTCGTCGTCCGCGGCAGCGCGTCGAGCACGACGAACGCGGCGGGCACCATGTGCTCCGGCAGCGTGCGGACCAGCGCCTCGCGCAGGCCGGACGGCTCCAGCCGCGCCCCGCCGCGCGCCGTGACGTACGCCACCAGCCGGTCCTCGCGCGCCACGACGGCCGCCTCGGCCACGGAGGGCAGCGCGGCGAGGGCAGATTCGATCTCGCCCGGCTCCACGCGGAAGCCGCGCACCTTCACCTGGAAGTCCGTGCGGCCGATGAACTCCAGCACGCCGTCCTCCGTCCAGCGCACGCGGTCGCCCGTGCGGTACAGCCGCGCGCCAGCCTCACCGCTGACGGCGTCCGGCACGAACCGCTCGGCCGTCAGCGCCGCGCGGCCCAGGTATCCGCGCGCCAGCCCTGCCCCGCCGATGCACAGCTCGCCCGCCGCGCCGAACGGCACGAGGCGATGCGCGTCATCCAGCACGTACAGCCGGTTCCCGTCCACCGCTTTGCCGATCGGCACGCCCGCGGGCTCGTCTGCCGCGACGTGGAACGAGGCGTCGATGGTCGCCTCCGTGGGGCCGTAGAGGTTCACGACCTCCGCGTCCGTCCGCGCGCGCAGGCGGCGGACGAGCTCGCCCGTCAGCGCCTCACCGCCGGCGTAGACGCGGCGCAGGGACGGGCACTCCGCCAGCCCCGGCTCGTCCGCCAGCACGGCGAGCAGCGAGGGCACGGCCTGCAGGGTCGTAACACGGAAGCGGCGAATGGCATCCACCAGGTACGCCGCATCGCGGTGCCCGCCCGGCCGCGCGATCACGAGCCGCGCGCCTTCCATCAGCGGCGCCCAGAACTCCCACACGGACGCGTCGAAGCCGAACGGCGTCTTCTGCAGCACGGCGCCGTCCGCGCCCAGCGGAAAGCGGCGGCGCATCCATCCCATGTGATTCGCGAGCGCGCCGTGCGGGATCTCGACTCCCTTCGGCGTGCCCGTGGATCCGGACGTGTAGATCACGTACGCGATCGACCGCGGATCGACATCGACGGACGGCGCTTCGGTCGATGCGGATTCGGCGGACGCGGATTCCGCCGGATCGGCATCCACCGCGATCACGGGTAGACCGGCGGATGGCAGTGCATCCATCCGCCGCGCCTGCGTGAGGACGACGACGGGCCGCGCATCCGCCAGCATCCACCCGATGCGCTCCTCGGGCAGATCCGGATCGACCGGCACGTACGCCGCGCCGGCCTTGAGCGCCGCCAGCATGCTGACCGGCATCTCCGGCCCGCGCTCCAGGCACAGCGCCACGCGCGACTCCGGCCGCACGCCCAGCGCGATCAGCCGGTGCGCGAGGGCGTTGGCCCGCGCGTCCAGCTGCGCGTAGGAAAGCGACCCGCCGTCCCACTCCAGCGCCGTCGCGTCCGGCGTCCGCGCCGCCTGCGCGGCGACCGCCGCGTGCACGAGCTCCGCGTCGTCCGCCGTCCCATCCGCCGCGCCGAGGGCCATCAGCTGCTCGCGCTCGCCGGCGGCGAAGAGCGGCACGTCGCCCAGGCGCCGGTCCGCGTCCTCCGCCAAGCCGACGAGGGCCGCGCGCAGGGCGTCCATCATCCGCCGCGCGGCGTCGTCGGAGAAGCGCCGCGTGTCGTACGCCAGTCGCAGTTGCAGCCCGCCGTGCGGCACGGCCACGATGGTCAGCGGATACGTGGAGCGCTCCACCTGCTCCAGGGGGGTGATGCGCAGCGCGTCCGGGGCGTCGCTCACCGGGCCGCCGTCGCCGCTGCCCGTGGACGGCGCGTTCTCGAAGACGACGATGCTGCCAAAGAGCGACCGCTCGCGGGGCAGCTCGCTCCAGCCCTGCACGTCCACCAGCGGCGCGTGCTCGTGCTGGCGCATCTCCGCCTGGCGCTGCTGCAGCGTCGTGAGCCACGAGCCCACCGTGGCGTCCATGGGCACGGACACGCGCACGGGGAGCGTGTTGATGAACAGGCCCACCATCCGCTCCACGTGGGGCAGCTCGCCCGGCCGCCCGGACACCGTGGCGCCGAACACCACGTCCTCCGTGCCCGCGTGGCGCGCCAGCACCAGCGACCACGCGCCCTGCACGAGCGCGTTGAGCGTGACGGCCCGCGCCCGGGCGAACGCCTGCAGCCGCGCCGTGGTGGGCTCGTCCAGGCGCAGGCGAAGGCCGGCGTGGGCCTCGGCCACGTCGGGGCCGCCGCGGTCCATGGGCAGCGGCGTGGGCTCGGTGATGCCGGCCAGGGCGCCGCGCCAGTACGCCTCGTGCGCCGCGCGGTCCTGCCGCTGCAGCCAGCCGATGTAGTCGCGAAAGCGCGGCGCGGGCGGCAGGTGCACGGGCGTGCCCGTGGCCTCGGCGTGGTAGAACGCCTGCACGTCGGCCAGGACGAGCGGGGTGGACCAGCCGTCCAGCACGGCGTGGTGGAACGCGAACACCATGAGCGTGCGCCGCGCGTCGATCCGCGCGAACGTGAGCCGGACGAGCGGCGCCTGCCGCAGGTCGAAGCCGCGGCGGCGGCCGTCGGCCAGCAGGGCCTCCATGCGCGCCATCCACTCCGCGTCGCTCCCCGCATCGGTCCAGTCCAGCCGCTCCACGGGGAGGGTCGCCTCGCGCATCACCACCTGCAGCGGCTGCGGCACGCCTTCCCACGCCAGCGCCGTGCGCAGGGCCGGGTGCCGGTCCACGGTGCGCTGAAAGGCGCGGTGCAGGAGGTCCACGCGGGGCGCGCCGTCCAGCAGCAGCGGCCACTGCTCCACGTACGCGCCGCCCTCGGGGGCGTACAGCGCGTGGAACAGCATGCCCTGCTGCAGGGGCGAAAGCGGGTAGATGTCCTCGACGTTCTTGCGGTTCACGGAACTGCGAGTGCGAAAGTGCGAAAGTGCGAGAGTGCGAAAGTGGCTCTCGCGCGGCACCACGTTTCTTTCGTCGCGGAGCCGGGCGGGCTCCGGGTTCCTGCTGCGAGGCGAAGTGTCTCTCGCCCGCGGAGAGCCCCCTCCCCCCGGCCCCCTGCCCCCGCTTCGCGGGGGAGGGGGAGAACTGCGATCCCGCGCCAGGTCAGCCCTG
>NZ_DASURI010000201.1:0-5760 GCF_036280135.1 Longimicrobium sp. | reverse complement strand
CTCCCCCGCGAAGCGGGGGCAGGGGGCCGGGGGGAGGGGGCCCTCGCCCGTGAGACACACTCCGCCAATGTGCACGATCCTCTGTCCACCATCAGCCGACCCAACGCAACCAGCCCCCGCCCGGCACGAAGCCGAAGCGGGGGCCGACCCACACGCCAGGAGCGTGAGGGATGCTCCCGGCTTCCATCCGTCAGGTCAGAAGCCCCACTCGTACGACGGGGGACCGAACGCCTCGCGGCCCACCAGCGCCCGCGTGTAGAAGCTCGTTCCACCGCACTGCCGCGAGTAGTAGAGCTCGTAGTCGTACGTGGAGCACGACTCCGCGAGCGGACGCGAGACCACCACCTCGCGCAGCGCCAGCACGGGGCTCGCCGTCCAGGTGCTGTCGCCGCTGGCGTACGTCACGCCGAACGCGTACGTGCTGCCATGCGGCGCGATGGTGGCCTGGCCGCTGCCGCTGCTGGTGTTGGAGTGGTACACGTTCTCCGTCGCCGTGGCCGGGTCCCACGTGCGCCGGTAGCTCGTCGAGTGGTAGGTGACGCTCCCCGCGTAACGGTCGTAGCGGAACGACGTGTAGGTGCCCCACCACGGGTCGCTGCTCACGCACGAGGAAAAGAAGATCTGCCCCGTGTAGTCGTAGTCCGAGATGCACGACGAGCCCGGCTGGTTGTAGCCGTCCGTCTCCGACGAATAGGTCTCGTCGTGCAGCGCCCGCCCGCCCGTGGCCTGCGACACGTGGATGGTGTACGGGCGCGGCACGGCGCGCTCCATGAAGCCGTACAGCTGCCCGTGCTGGTTGCGGCGCGTCTGGACGATGGAGTCGCGCGTGGTCTGCGCAAGGCCCGTCGTCTTGTTCAGGTAGTCCGACGACGACAGGGTGAGCTGCCACGTGGAGTCGGACTGCACCAGGGCATCATACCAGAAGTCGCCCCCCGCCTGCACGGTGATGAAGACGGTGCGGCTGTTGTTGGCGGGGTCGTAGTCGCCCGGGTTGACGTTCTCCAGGCGCACCTCCACCCGGCGGCTTCCGCCCCCGTCAAACACGTGCGTGAACGCGCAGGTGACGGCGTCGCCCGCGTCCACCCAGGCGCCGTTCACGCGGTCCCGGGCCACCTGGTCCACGTACAGCACGCAGTCGGTGCGGGCGCCCACGTCGCCGTTCTCCTCCGACACCACGGCCAGCAGGCTCACGGGGTCGCCCGTGCGCACGTTGGAGGGCGCCTGCAGCGCCACCGACAGGTCCGGGCGCAGCTTTACCCGCTCCGTCACCGTCACGATGTCGGTGCGGCTGGGGTCGATCCCCGTGACGTTCGTCTGCACCTCCAGCGCGGTGCCGCGCGCCAGCCCGCCGAGCGCGCGGGTGTACGTGGCGCCGGCGTTCAATTCCGTGAAGCTCTGGGTAAAGATCTCGCCGCCCTGCGCCGATGTCGCCTTCACCTTGACCTTGGTGATGTTGGGCGCGGCCGTGCGCGTGCTGTCCGCCGGGGCGGCGGTCACGGTGAGCTGGGCGACGCCGTCCTTGCCCAGCAGCGCCAGGGCCGTCGCCTGCGCCGAGCCGGCCCGGCCGCTGCCGGGCCTGCGCGAGCTGTCGCGGTACTTGACCGCGTTGGACACCAACGCCACGCCCGAGGGGGCGGACACGTTCGCCGAGGGGCCGCCGGATGCGTCGGCGTGGGCCGCGGAGGTCGGGTCGTCGGCGCAGGCGGCCAGCGCCAGGGCGAGCGCGGCGGCACCGGCGGTGAGCCGGGTGGGTCGGATGGTCATGGGGGATCCTTCGATGAGAGGGGGCGTGTCCCGGCCGGGGAATCGGCGCGGGGAACGGGCGCTCCCGCAATCGGCAGTCCCCCTGCGCCACGCTGGACAAGTGACTGCGCCGCATCGTGATGCGTGGATTGTCGCCCGGCCGCGCCTGTCCCGTCACCGGGCAGGGTGTGCCACCCCGCTACAGCGCGTACGCAGAAACGGACGTTCTTCGACAGAATAAATCATCCGGTGATTCGTGGTTGCGCGCGGATGAGAGATGCACACCGTCTCCATCTTCCGACTTTTGCCAATCTTGATCCCGCATCGTCGCTTTGGGAGCGGTTGCGCGGGGATGAGCTCGCGGGCGGTTTCCGGCGAGGCCCCCTTGCCCGGGTTCCTCCACCTATTTCCGATTCGGCCCGGCGTCCGTAGCATTCCGGTCATGAACGAGCTCACCATTCTCGTGATCGACGACGAGCCGCAGATCCGGCGCGTGGTGCGCAACGCGCTCGCGGGCGACGGCGTGCGGGTGCTGGAGGCCGGCACGGGACGCGAGGGAATCGACCTGGCCGCGGCGGAGCGCCCGGACCTCGTCGTCGTGGACCTGGGGCTGCCGGACGTGGCCGGCGCCAGCGTGGTCCGCGAGATCCGCAAGTGGAGCAGCGCCCCCATCGTCGTCCTCTCCGCGCGGCACGCGGAGAGCGAGAAGGTGGCGCTGCTGGACAGCGGCGCGGACGACTACGTCACCAAGCCGTTCAGCGCGGCGGAGCTGCAGGCCCGCGTGCGCGCCCAACTGCGCCGCGCCCGCACGGCCCCCGCTGCGGCGGAGGGCGCGCCGCTGGAGGTGGACGGTCTGCGCGTGGACACGGCGCGTCGCGCGGTGGCCCGCGACGGGGCGGAGATCCACCTGACGCCCACGGAGTGGGACCTGCTGCGCGCGTTCGTGGCGCAGGCGGGCCGCACCCTCACGCACGATCAGATCTTTCGCGCCGTGTGGGGCCGCTCGCCGGGCGATCCGCAGGCGTACCTGCGCGTGCACGTGGCCAACCTGCGCCGCAAGATCGAGCGCGACCCCGTCCGCCCGTCGCTGATCCTGACGGAGCCCGGCGTAGGCTACCGCTTCCGCGCCCTGGACTGAGAACGATGCCGACGCCGCAGAGGATGCCTGCCCAGCGCAATCCCGCTATTCCCTATTCCCTATTCCCTATTCCCTCGCTGTTCCCTATTCCCTCGCCCCTCTCCTGGCTCGCCTGGATCACCGCCACGGCCGCGCTCACGGCCGCGATGTGGTCCGTCCGCGTGCACCTGGACGAGGCGCACGTGGCGCTCACGTACCTGCTGCTCGTCCTCGTCGGCAGCGTGCGGGGATCGCGGGCGCGGGGGGTGGCGCTGGCGTTTCTCTCCTTTCTCTGCTTCAACTTCTTCTTCCTTCCGCCGCACTACACGCTGCTCGTCCGCGACGCGCGCGACTGGATGGTGCTCTTCACCTTCCTGGCCGTGGCGGGCGTGGCGACGCACCTCATCCACCGCGCCCGCACGGAGGCCGAAGAGGCACGGCGGCGCGCGGCGGAGGTGAACCGGCTGGCGTCCCTGGGCGCGGAGACGCTGAGTGTGGGCCGCGCGGAAGAGGCGCTGCACGCCGTGGAGCACGTCCTTCGCGCCACCCTGCGCCTGGACGCGTGCCGCATCTACCTGCCGGATGCGGAACCGGACGCGGAGGCGGTCGTCATCGCGGCGGAGCAGGGGGTGGGCGTGGTGGAGCGGGTGGATGGCACGCGGCGCCTGCTGCCGGACGCGGAGCCGCGCATTCCCCACGTGCCGGAGATCGCCGCGCTGTCGCTGCCCCTGCGCGTTCGCGAGCGCACCGTGGGCGTCCTTCGCATTGCCCGGGCGGACGGGCTGGAGCTGGACGCGGGCGAGCAGCGCTTCTTCACGGCCTTGTCGTACTACGCCGCGCTGGGCGCCGAGCGCGTGCGCCTGGCCGCCGAGGCCGAGCGCGCCGAGGCCCTGCGCGAGGCGGACCGGCTCAAGGACGCCGTCATCGCGTCCGTGTCGCACGACCTGCGCACGCCGCTCACGACCATCAAGGCGCTGGCGCACGACATCGCCGCGGAAGGCGACGGCCGCGCGGCCGACATCGAGGACGAGGCGGACCGGCTGAACCGCTTCGTGGCCGATCTGCTCGACCTGTCGCGGCTGAACGCGGACGCCGTGGAGCTGCGCCCGGAGGTGACGCCAGCGGAGGACTTGATCGGCGCGGCGCTGCAGCGCGCGTCGGGCACGCTGCAGGGGCGCGACGTCCGCGTGTCGGTGGACGGGGGCTCGGCTGATGGGGGTGATACCATGCCGCTGGGGCGGTTCGACTTCGTCCACTCGCTGCGCGTGCTGGTGAACCTGCTGGAGAACGCGCACAAGTACTCGCCCCCGGGGACGCCCATCGAGCTGTCCGCGTCGCGGGATGGGGATCGGCTCGTGTTCCGCGTGGCGGACCGCGGACCGGGCATCCCGCCGGCGGAGGCGGAGCACGCGTTCGCGCCGTTCTACCGCGCCCGCGGCGCCCAGCCGGACGTGGGCGGGGCGGGGCTGGGCCTCTCCATCGCCCGGCGCCTGGCCGAGGCGCAGGGCGGCTCGCTGCACTACGCGCCGCGCCCGGACGGCGGCAGCGTCTTCACCTTTTCCCTCCCCGCCGCCGACCTCCCCGGCGAGCCAGTGGAGCCCGGCGTTTCTCAAGAGGGCACGAACGCGTGATCCTGGACCAGCGAGCACTCCGGGGAATGAGCCGGCACGCGCACCCCGTGCGCCGCCCCCGGTGTTGAGCACCCTGCCCGGCCAGGGCATCAGTTCCCGCGGCGAGCACCCCCCGCCGTATGAATCGTGGTCGCTTCGATGTGAGGTCCCTCCCTCGAGCGGTGACGGGTGGAGCAGTCCCCCCGTTCGGGGCACACCCACGGGGGTGCGACGTACGTCCACCTCGTCTGGGGACGAGCCGTGTGCCGTTGGGCCCTGTGTTGCTCCGCCGTCGCAAGGTAGCGCTGGATCGCTGAGCCGTTGATGAACGCCACGTACTGGCCCAGGGCGAAGATCGCCCGCGCGTCCGCAGCCGGAACCTGGTCCCGCAGAGTGGAGGTTTGAGCAAATGCACGAAGCGCGAAGTACAACTCTCCACGTACGGCATAATAGAGTACGCCGCCGTCGTCGGGTGAGTTCACCATGAATGACTCGACAACACGTCCATGACGAATGAGACTTTGCCGACGGAGCCGTCCGTATGCGATTTCCGCCCGCTGCCGTTTTTCACGATCCGGGATCCGTTGAATGATCCGCGCCAGGGTCGTGCTGTCGAGGTCGGTCATGCCAAGTACACCTTCTCGGCCGACGGGCTCGAAGCTCCAGTTGAAGTCACCTCGGATGAACACGGCGGGCGTAAGGCCAAAGAGGCGGGGACTCAGGAAGAGCGTGACCGGTCGGCGCCCCAGCGGGGAACCCCCACGATTGGACAGCAGCCCTCCCGCGTTTGTCCGCGACAGGGCGTCCACCGCCATCCCCAGCTCTTCCATGGGGCTCGCCGGCTGCCCGCCCGCCGCGACCGCGGAGCCGTCCGAAGCGAGCACCAGGTCCACGTCCCAGCCCACCAGCCCCCACTGGAGGGACCCCTGCCCACCGACCGCGTGCTTCATCGCGGTCTCGCTGAGAATCCGCACGAGCTCGGGGTCAAGGTCCTTGCCCTCCCAGACGAGCGAGTCGTTGCGCATCGACACGAGGTTCCTTTGCACGTGCTTCTCAATGCGGCCCAGGTAGACCGCGTTGTACAGCATCGAGAGCCCGGTATTGTCAATGATCCCCCCGTCGGCGAAGTACCGCGGCCCCCATCTGCCAGTTTCGATGCGAATGGCGCGCAGCGCGCCCGGGAATGCGCCTGACGCGGCCACCCATCGTGGCAGCGTTTGCTCGCCAGGGGAGTGCAAAGGCGCAGGCGTCCACCGCAGCTCGTCGTCGAACTCCGGCTCATCCAGTGCT
>NZ_DASURI010000200.1:0-3135 GCF_036280135.1 Longimicrobium sp. | reverse complement strand
TCCATCGCGATTCCGTTCAATCCGCCGACATCGCCCATGCCGCACTCCGTCCGCGCCGCGACGATCCGCATCGCACCGGCCTGCATCACACCGGCTCGCCTCGCGTCCGCCCGCATCGCGGCACCGCTGGCCGCGCTGCTCGCCGCTACCGCGCTGGAAGCCCAGGCACCGCGCGTGCCGGACCGCGACCCGCGCGTGCGCCAAGCCCTGGAGCACGTGCGCGCCACGGAGCCGCAGACCATCGAGGAGCAGATCGCCATCTGCCAGGTCGAGGCGCCGCCCTTCAAGGAAGCCCGCCGCGCGGAAGACTTTCGCCGCCGGCTGGAGGCGCTGGGGCTGCGCAACGTGCGCATCGACGCCGAGGGCAACGTCATCGCCGAGCGGCCGGGCGAACCGGGCGAGCCCGTCGTCGTCATCTCCGGCCACCTGGACACCGTCTTTCCCGAGGGCACCGACGTCACCGTGCGCCGCGACGGGACGACCCTGCGCGGCCCCGGCATCGGCGACGACTGCCGCGGGCTGGCCATCGTCCTGGCCGTGGCGCGGGCCCTGGAGCAGGCGCAGGTGCGCACGCGCGGCACCCTCCTCTTCGTGGGCACCGTGGGCGAGGAGGGGCCGGGGAACCTGCGCGGCGTGCGCCACCTGTTCGGCAGCGAGCTGGCAGGGCGCGTGGACTACTTCATCTCCGTGGACGGCACCGGGCTGGGGCTCACCAGGGACGCCGTCGGCAGCCACCGATATACCGTCACCTACCGCGGCCCCGGCGGCCACAGCTACGGCGACTTCGGCGCGCCCAACCCTGTCCACGCGCTGGGCCGCGCCATCGCCAGGGTGAGCGAGTTCCAGGTGCCCGCGGATCCGCGCGTCACCTTCAGCGTGGGCATCGTGGAGGGCGGCACGTCCGTGAACTCCATCGCCATGTCCGCCAGCATGCAGGTGGACATGCGCTCGGTGGATGCGTCCGCGCTGGATTCGCTGGACGCGCGCTTCCAGGCGGCCATCCGCCAGGCGCTGGACGAGGAGAACGCGCGCTGGAGCCAGGGCGAGCGGCTGACGATGGAGATTGACACCATCGGCCTGCGCCCCGCCGGCACGCAGGGCGACGACACGCGCATCGTCCAGGCGGCGCGCGCGGCGGGGCGGACGCTGGGCTTCGAGGTGCCGGCCATCGCCAGCAGCACGGACGCCAACATCCCCATCGCCCTGGGCATCCCCGCCGTGACCATCGACGGCGGCGGGCGCGGCGGCGGCGCGCACTCCCTGGGCGAGTGGTTCGACACGACGGACAGCCACCTGGGCACCCAGTGGGCCCTGCTCTTCGTCCTCACCCTCGCCGGCGTGCGGTAGGGGACGCCGCGCTCGACGATCGGAGAATCGGCCCCGCGTCCGGACGGACGCGGAGCCGATCCGCACGCATCTTGCGATGATCCTTATCCGACACTAACTGTTGGTGTGCGCGCGTCGCATGGGACGCGTGCGATCCGGTTCCGCTCACCAGGAGGCTGTCATGATCGACACGCTGCGCAGGACCAGACGGTTGCTGTTCGGGCTGACGATTGCCGCGTCGCTGGGGTTCGGCGCGCAGCAGGCGCTGGCGGAGCCCGTCGCGGCCCGCTCCGATTGCGACGGCGAGGGGCAGGTCTACATGGGCACGTGCCCCGCGTCGCGTGACTGTGGATACCTGTGCGCCAGCGGGGTGGGCGCGTGCTTCGGCGGCTGCTGCAACTGCCGGTTCTGACGCGTCCGGCCGGGCGGCGTCCGGCCGCCCGGCGTTCCCCCATCCGACGGAGGTTGACCGCATGACGCGAAGCATCTGCATCGCCGCCGCCCTGCTGCTGGCGGGCACGGCGGCCGCCAGCGCGCCGGCCACGCATCCGCCGCGCGCGGACGGCTACGACATCCACGCCGAGTACATCGTCACGGCGGGCGAGACGTGCGGGCACTGGGCCTCGCTGGACGGCTCCCCCCTGTCCAGCGTGGACTGGGCCGTCAACGGCGTCGTCGTGGCCCAGGACGCGTCCGGGATGAACTACCTGAACGACGGCTCGCCGTACACCGTCTCCATCGGCGAGGTGAGCGGCGGCGTCTTTTCGGCGTGGTACTCCGAGGAGTTCACGCCGCAGGAACTGCCGTACGTGGCCTGCTTCACCGTCTGAGACGCCCTTCCAACCCGACGAGGTGATCCCGATGAAGCGCATCTCCATCCTTGCCGCCGCCCTGCTGCTGGCGGGCACGGCCAGCGCGGGCGCCGGCTCCACGGGGCCGGCGCGGGCGTACGACATCGTCACGCAGGTATCCATCCCGGCCGGCGCCAGCTGCGGGCACTACGCCACCAGCAACGGCAACGGTATATGGGGGCTGGACTGGGCGGTGAACGGCGTGGTGGTGGCGGAGGACGCCGACAGCGGCATCAACTACCAGAACGACGGATCGCCGTACACCGTGGCGTTCGGCGAGGTGGTGGGCGGGGTGTTCCAGGAGTGGTACTCCGAGGTGTTCTACCCCGAGCCCAACGACGGCCCGTTCTCGATGGCGTGCCTGGAAGTCTGATAGGATGCGATGCCACGAGGCCGCCGATCTCCCCTGATCGGCGGCCTCGTCGCGTCACCAGCCTGCGTCGCGTCCGATGGGCAGCGAGTCCAGCGGGACCAGCCGCCGTCCATCCCAGCGGTAGTAGACGCTCCGGGCGAGGCTCCCCACGGCGTCTGTCGCGTCGGCGCCGTACGCCTCCAGCCACGCGTCCGGCGGATCGGCGACGAGCAGCTCGCTGTCCAGCCGGTAGCCGGCGCCCACGGAGAGCGGCCGGCCACCGAACGTCACGCGTCCCGTCCGCGCGTCGATGATGGCGAACGACTGGCAGCTCGTCCCGCATCCCCACTGCACGAACGTGTAGCGCCCCGCGAAGTTGGGTCCCTTTCGCGCCGCCTCGCGCAGCACGGTGCCGATCTGCCGCGCGCCCTCCGCGCTGGCCAGGTCCACGGGCGCGGGCGTGCCGGTGAACGTCTCGCGCGCGGGATGATCCGCGAAGCGCGGCATGGACTGCGCGCGCCGGCGCACCTCCGCCTCGCGCCGCGTCCGCCGCTCCGCCGCGGTGTCCGCCGTGGGCGCGGGCGGAACCGATTGGATGACGGCCTG
>NZ_DASURI010000199.1:0-4646 GCF_036280135.1 Longimicrobium sp. | reverse complement strand
GGCGGCGACGAAGGATCTTGCCCGCAAGGCTCTGCGGTTGCCCTCGTGCACAAAGGCGTATTCCGAGTCTCGCACACAAGATCCTTCGGTCGCGCCAAAGGCCTGCGTGCGTTCATGTCATGCGCGGCGCTCCCTCAGGATGACGCATCTTGGCATCGAACTCGGGTTGGCATCCCCTCTGAGGGAGGCGCCGCCGGGTTTTCACCGGTGCACGATCGTCGGCACCGCTTGCCTCACCAGGTGAGCTGCACGGTGGCCAGGGCGTTGGGCATGACCACCGTGAGCGTGGTGCCGCTCAGCGACACCTTGGGGCCGGCCGTCTCGAGCGCATCCTCCAGCGCCGTCACCGCGACGGCGGACCTGGCCGCGCGGGGAAGCTGGATGGAGAGGGTTTCCACCCCGTTCGTCGGCTGGTACAGGCGCAGCACCGTGCTGCCCGGCGTCACGTCCCCCGGCTTGGCGGCCAGGATCACCCCCGTCCCATCCGTCACGTAGGCCACGAAGCCCTGCGCGGCCAGCGTCCCCGAGGTGCTGCCCGCGACGGCGGCCAGCGGCGGCCACGCGTAGCGCAGCGACTCCGCCAGGGGCTGCGCCGTGCCGGGATCGCCCAGCCCCGCGGCGGGACGCAGGGCGTAGTGCAGCGTGTGGCTGTCGTTGTCCGACCCGGCGGCGCCGTGCCCGTTCTGGTTGGGCGTGTTGCGCAGCACGCATCCCATGAGCGTGGAGCCGTTCCACGCCCACGCCGGCACCTCTCCGTGGTACACGGCCGCCAGTGTCGTGCCGCTGGACCGCGGCAGCACAAAGCGGTGCGTGGGGCGGAACACGGGATTGCTCCACCCGTCGATGTGGGCCTGCTGCAGGGACGTCCAGTGGTTGGCCGTGCCGTTCCACATCCCGTCGACGGGATGCGCGAAGGGAAACTGCACCGTCACCGACGTGCCGCGCGGCGCCGCGCCGCTGATGGACATCCGCAGGAACGGCTCGCCCGCCGTCAGGCTGTACTCCAGCGCGGCGGAAAACGTCCCCACGTTGGGAAGCACCAGCTGCACGGGCACCTGCAGCGTCACCCGCAGGGGCCCGTTCTCCACCACGGTGGCCGCGCCCACCGTGGTGCTGGTGGGGGTGAGGGGCGTAAAGCCGTGGTACTGCGAGTACCCGGCCGCCACGTACTCGTATCCGAACTCGTAGATGTCGCCGTTGTCGCGGTAGACGACGACCTGGTTGCCCGGGCCGTTGCCCAGCACGGCGTTGCCGCCGGCGTCCAGGAGCGACGAGAGGCCCCCGTAGTACGGCGCGGCCAGGGACACGGTGGCGGTGAGGTGCTCGTTGGACAGCGTCCAGGTGGTGCCGCCGCCCGTGAGCGACAGGCCCGTCGTTCCGCTGCCGGCGTCGCCCGTCAGGTAGCCGGTGGTCCAGGCCAGGGGCGGCACCTTCGCCAGGAAGAGCAGCCCGCCGTCCGCGCTCTGCTGCACGGGTCCCGTGAGGTCGCCGAACCGCACGCCGCGGACCCCGGCCGGCGGCGAGGCGAGCTCCACCACTCCCTCGTACGACACGCCCAGCGAGTTGGCCACCACCACCGCCGTCTCGCCGGAGCGCGGGTCCGTCGCCACGGACGCGGCCAGGGCCCCCAGGGCCGTCCCCGCCAGGCTGCGCGCCGTGCTCGTGGACGCGGTGAGCTCCGACGTCTGCTCGCCCCGGTACACGGCGTCCGTGGCCGTGCCGTTGACGAAGTCGTGGTGCGTGCTGGGCGAGAACGCGTCCCACGCCGACAGCAGGTCCGCCGGGAACGAGCTCGCCAGGGCGCCGCCCGGCGCCGCCATCAGCGCCAGCGTCTCGGCGCACAGCAGCGTGCGGGCCACGTCGTAGTGCATGATCTTGAGCGCCGGACGGCTCATGTAGTGCCCCGTCCAGTACGGCCGGCCGTCGAACCGCACGGTGTCCAGCGACGGGGTGCGCTCGTCGTACTGCTGCACCAGCCGGGCAAAGTCCGCGAACGGCAGGGCCACCGCGTACGCGCCCGTCTTCGCGTAGCCGTCGGGGGAGCTGTTCCACGCCGCGAGGTCGCTCGCCAGGTCCTCCACGGGGGCGCTGAAGTCGTTGTCCAGGGGCACGTACAGGTACGGCGTGCGGGCCCCGAACGTCCTGCTGGTTGGGCGACGACCAGTAGCTGTTGAAGTACGACTGGATGTTGGCGATGGGCCCCTGGCCGCCGTCGATGCCGCTGCCCTGCGGGTAGCCGCCCTGCAGGAAGTGCGCGAAGATCGAGGACCCGTCCGCTGCCTGCCACGTAAAGTCCAGCCCCTGCTCGTACATCCGCGTCACGAGCGTGGGCGTGGACGCCTGGGCCGCGTTGCCGGGCACGCGCCAGAACGACGTGGCCGTCATCCCCAGGGCCTGCAGGGTGGCCGGCAGCTCCGGGTCGTGGCCAAAGTCGTCCGGGATCCAGCAGATGCGGATGGGCAGCAGCTCCGGCAGCGTGTTCCCCAGCCACAGCCGGCCCACCAGGTAGGTGCGGATGAAGGCCTCGCCGTGCGAAAGCAGGTTGTCGGGCGAGGTGATGCCGCCGCCGGCCAGCCGCAGCTGCCCCACGACGGCCCGGAACGCCGACACCTGGCCCGGGTTGTCCTCCAGGTACTGGCGAAAGTAGTCCATCTCGCAGATGGAATAGAAGTAGTCCGGGCTTTCCTGCAGCAGCGCCAGCGCCTGGGGGTAGATGTCCTTGACGGGCGTGCTGTTGTGCCCCGTGTTGTAGTAGGTGGGAAAGTCCACCAGCCAGTCGTAGTCCAGGTGCGCGGACTGGTCGAAGATCATGTAGTACCGGGCGTCCGTCGGCGCACCGGCACGCGCGAGGATCTCCTGCTCCTGCGGAGTCATCAAGGGGGCTCCATCTGTCGGCGGGGGAAGAAACGGAACGGCGGGATCCGGATAGGATCTCCACGTCCGCCCTCCGCCGCAAGCAAACGTGTGGCGCGGGGCGGCCGCAGGAGGGGACGCGGAAACGCGGAAACGCGGGGGAGATGTCTCGCCCCGCGTCTCCGCGTCCGTGTCCCGGTGTGTCCGGCCGTCAGTTCCGCCGGTACAGGCGATACGGCGCCGTCTCGCGCATCCAGGCCTCCAGCTCCTGGTCCCAGCGGCGCTGGATGACGCGCGGGTCCTCGCCCCGGTCGAACGCCCCGCGCGCCCACCGGCTGCCGATCATCTGCGTAAAGCCCTCGTTGGCCACGCGGAACCGCTCCGGGTTCTGCCGCTTGGCCTCCGTCAGCAGCACCAGCGTGGTGTACACGGGGCGGAACGCGTTGCGGTCCGTCACCTCCAGCCGCAGCGACGTGAACGGCGTGCCGCGGTACTCCGTGTAGACGGCCGGGTCCGACGACGGCGTGATGCGCTCCGGCACCAGCCGCACGCCCGGCAGGTTGTACGGGGCCACGGCCTGCAGCAGCCGGTTGGCATCCAGCCACGGCGCGCCGAAGTACGAGAACGGCGCGTCCGTCCCGCGGCCCACGTGCACGTTGGTCCCCTCCGCCAGCACCAGCCCGGAGAAGTTGAGCTCCGCCTCCACCGAGCGGATGTTGGGGCTGGGGCGCACGAACGGCAGCCCCGTCTGCTCGAAGTACACGTCCGGCCGCCACCCGTCCACGGGGATCACCGTCAGCGGCACGTTCACGTCCGCGTCGTCGTTGAAGTAGCGCGCCACCTCGCCCGCCGTCATCCCGTGCCGCAGCGGGACCGTGTAGTAGCCCGTGATGACCTGCGTGACGTTGCGCACGGCGATGTCCATCACCGGACCCTCGGCCACCCCCGTGATGGGGTTGGGCCGGTCCAGGACGATGAAGGGGATTCCCTTCTTCGCGGCCTCTTCCATGGCCATGGTCATCGTCCACACGAACGTGTACGGCCGCGCGCCGATGTCCTGGATGTCGTAGATGAGCACGTCCACGTTGGCCAGCTCCTCGGCCGTGGGGCGCTGCGTGCGGTCGTACAGCGAGAACACGGGCACACCCGTGCGCGCGTCGCGCCCGCCCGACACGGTGGCGCCCGCCTCCTGCTCGCCGCGGATGCCGTGCTCGGGGCCAAAGAGCGCCGTGAGGTTCACCCCGCTGCGGCGCAGGAAGTCCGCCGCGTGCTCGCCGGAGCGCGTGACGGCGCTCTGGTTGGTGATGAGCCCCACGCGCTTGCCGCGCACCAGGTGCATGGAGTCGCGCACGAGCACCTCCAGCCCGGGGATCACCTCCTGCCGGGCCTGGGGCGTTTGCGCGGGCGCGCCGGCGGGCTGCGTGGCCGGGGCCGGCGGCACCGAGTCGGCGCCGCGCTCGGCGGGCGGCGCGGCCGTGGTGCATGCGGGCAGCGCGGCGGCCAGCAGCAGGGCCAGCGGTCTGAGCGGAATGGCGTTCCGTTGCATGCGGCGTTTCTGTAGGTTGGTGCGGCGCCGCCCATGGGCGGCGGGTGGCACGGTACGCGCATGGGCGCGGCCTGCATCCGGGCCCGCACGGGCCGGGGGCACCTGATGCTGCGAAACGCGGGCCATGCGCCCGTGCGCGACCCGCAACGCGAACGTACACGGGGAGGCGGTTTGGCGGAGACGTTCCGCCCGGCGCGGCCGGACGAGATCGACGACGTGGCGAGGCTGGAGGCACACAGCTTTCCCA
>NZ_DASURI010000198.1:0-13541 GCF_036280135.1 Longimicrobium sp. | reverse complement strand
GGCCGCCGCCGCGGACGAGCATCCGCCGTTCGACTGCCGCAAGTGCGGCCGTTCGGTGCAGGGCGAAAAGCCCGACGACGCGCGCTGGTGCGAAGCGTGCCGCCGCGCGCTCATCCACTCGGCCACGCGCCGGTCGTGGCTGCCGGCGGCCGTGGTGGCCGTGCTGTACCTGTGGCTGCTGTGGTGGAGCGGGCTGCTGGAGTCGCCCCTGTCGGTGGTGTGGCTGGTGCTGGGGGCGCTGTTCACGTTCGTGGCCTACAAGGTGGCGCGGCGCGTGTGGTTCGACGTGCTGCGCGGCCGTTCGACGGGAGAATGATGCGCGACTGGCTGCTTTCGCCGTGGATCAACATCGTGGGCGCCATCGCCGGCGGGATGGCGCTGGGGTACGGCCTGGGCTCCATCCCGGGCGGCATCACCGTCGTGGGGATGGTGTGGACGGTGATCGGGCTCATCCTGCTCTGGTGGACGCTGGTGGACCGCCGCAAGGCGCGCCCCGGCACGCCCGAGAGCGAGCGGGACGGGTCGCACACGATTGAATGAGAGTGCGTGAGTGCGGTAGTGCGTGAGTGCGTGAGTGGCTCACGCGGGCAGGGGCCCTCTCCGGATGCGTCCGGGGAGGGCCTCTTCGCGTCCGCGGACGTCCGTCACGGGTGGGCGCTACGGCAACTGCATTCTCACGCAGAGCCGCGGAGGACGCAGAGAACTGCAACGGCAGAAGAGCCCGTTTCCGCACTCACGCACGCACTACCGCACGCACGCACTTCCCCAAACAGATGGGGATTGCATCGTCGACAATCATCTGCTACTTTTCTGACCCGTCACGGGCGTGATGCGCTGAAGTTTCCCCAAGTGCACGGCACCGGACGGCCCTCCCCTCCGCGAATCCGATACCTGATCGGCCCGCCGGAACGGCATCCCAACACATCCGCACCCCCCTGCAATCCCATGAAATTCGTGGGCAAGGGCTGGCTCGCCCTCGCGCTGGCCACCGTCGTCGCCGCCTGTGAAGGCGGCGGCACCAACCCGGCCGTGGCCACCAGCATCACCGCCACCTCCGCCACCACGCAGCAGGCCATCGCCGGCACGGCCGTGGCCCAGGCGCCCGCCGTGCGCGTGCTGGACCAGCGCGGCGACCCCATGCCGGGCGTCACGGTGTCGTTCACCGTCGCGGGCGGCGGCACCGTCGCGGCGTCCTCGGCCATCACGGACGCGGCGGGCAATGCCACGTCCGGCACGTGGACGCTGGGCGCCACCGCCGGCAACCAGACGGTGACGGCCGGCGTGCCGTCGCTGCAGCCCGTGCAATTCACCGCCACGGCCCAGGACCCCTGCCAGACGGCCACGACCTTTACGCTGGGCGCCGTCGTCAGCGGCAGCCTGGGCGGGGCGGACTGCCACCTGAGCTCGGGCGAGTACGTGGACCACTACGCGGTGAACCTGCCCTCGGCCCAGGCCGTGTCGTTCACCATGAGCTCCAGCAGCGTGGACAGCTGGCTGGAGATGTACGACGCCAACGGAAACATCCTGGCGGTGAACGACGACGGCGCCGAGGGCACGGTGAACTCCACCATCCGCGTGTTCGCCCCGTCGGGCAACTACTTCCTCTCGGCCACCAGCTACGACCCCGACGAGACGGGCGCGTACCAGCTGTCGTCGGCCGGGGTGGCGGGCAACGCCAACTGCGACGAGTACTGGGTGGTGCCGGGCGTGAGCATCACGGGCTCCATCGCCAATACGGACTGCAACTTCGGCGGCTACTACGCCGACGACTACCTGGTGGTGCTGTATCCCAACCAGACGCTGAACGTGCGGATGGAGTCCACGGCCGTGGATTCGTACCTGGCGCTGTACGACCAGTTCGGCGACCCGGTGGTGGAGGACGACGACTCGGCGGGCGGCAACAACGCCCAGCTTTCGTACCGCAACCCGGGCTCGTCGCCCATCCTGCTCGTGATCGACGCCGGCACCTTTGGCCCCGGCGCCACGGGCGCGTACACCCTGAGCGTGACCCGCTCGTGAACCGGAGAACGACCATGCGCACGCTCTTTCTGACCCTTGCCCTCTCCGTGACCGCCGCGGGCGCCGCCCGGGCGCAGGAGCCCGTCCGCACGGGCGCGCTGCCGGCCGCCTCGGCCCAGCCGGCCCCGGCCCCGGCGTCCCGCGCGCTCCCCGCCGGCATGGCCGGCCGCGTGCACCAGGGCCCCGCCGCCGCCGCGCCCGCCAAGGCCGCGACGGGCGCCCGGGCGTCGGTGTCGCGCGCCCGCCGCCAGCCCACGCCGCGCGTCAAGCGCCCGGCCCCCCGCGGCTGAGCCGGCAGGCGCCATCGACCGGGAACGGCGGGTCCGCTGAACGCGGGCCCGCCGTTTTCCGTCCCCCGCGGGTTGCTCCGCGTGCCCCGCGCGTCTATCTTCCGCCCCTTCCGAGGACCCAGACGACGACCTTTCAGCCGAGCGCCGCAACGAGATGGCCAGGTTCCAGGGCGTAGACTACTACGACATAGACGCGCTGCTCACCGAGGAGCAGCGGATGATCCGCGACACGGTGCGCCAGTGGGTGGACGACGAGCTCATGCCCGTCATCAACGACGCCTACATCGGCCGCTACCTGCCCAAGCAGCTCATCCCGGGGATGGCGGAGCTGGGCGTGTTTGGCGCCAACCTGCCGGAGGAGTACGGCTGCGCGGGGCTGGACAACATCTCCTACGGGCTCATCATGCAGGAGCTGGAGCGCGGCGACAGCGGCATCCGCTCCTTTGCGTCCGTGCAGGGCGCCCTGTGCATGTACCCCATCTACGCCTTCGGCAGCGAGGAGCAAAAGCACGAGTACCTGCCCCGTATGGCCGCCGGCGAGGTGATCGGCTGCTTTGGCCTCACGGAGCCGGACTTCGGCAGCAACCCGGGCGGCATGATCACCCGGGCGCAAAAGACGGACGACGGGTGGGTGCTCAACGGCGCCAAGATGTGGATCACCAACGGGTCCACGGCCAACATCGCCATCATCTGGGCCAAGACGGGCGAGCTCAACGACAGCAAGAGCATCCGCGGCTTCATCGTGCCCACGGACACGCCGGGGTTCACGGCCAAGGACCAGAAGGGCAAGCTGTCGCTGCTAGCGTCGGACACGTCGGAGCTGGTGCTGCAGGACGTGCGCGTGCCCGACAGCGCCCTGCTGCCCAAGTCGGGCGGCCTCAAGAGCCCGCTGATGTGCCTTACGCAGGCCCGCTACGGCATTGCCTGGGGCGCCATCGGCGCGGCCATGGCGTGCTACGACGAGGCGGTGAAGTACGCGACGAACCGCGAGATGTTCGGCCGGCCCCTGGGCGGCACGCAGATCCAGCAGGTGCGGCTGGCGGAGATGCTCACCGAGATCACCAAGGCGCAGCTGCTGGCGTGGCGCCTGGGGCACCTCAAGGAGGGGGGCACCATGCGGCCGGAGCAGGTGTCGCTGGCCAAGCGCAACAACGTGAACATGGCCACGGAGGTCGCCCGCGAGGCGCGGCGCCTGCTGGGCGGCAACGGCATCCTCATCGAGTACCAGTCCATGCGCCACATGGCGAACCTGGAGTCGGTGTACACGTACGAGGGCACGCACGACGTCCACGCGCTGATCCTGGGCCAGGACATCACGGGCATCGCGGCGTACTGATCCGCACGGCTCACGCGGAGCGGGTCCGGGAGGGCGCGGACGGTCATCCGCGCCCTCCGTCTTTTACGGCAACGGCGTTCTCACGCAGAGCCGCGGAGGACGCAGAGTCCCCCATCCCGTGCCAGGTCAGCCCCGTACACCGTCGTTCGGATCCAGGGGGTGAGGGTGGGGGAGGAGGAGGAGCTGTCCCGGGCAGGATCCGGGGTACTCCGCGCCTCCGCGGCTCTGCGTGAGAATCCGTTGCAGTTCTCCGCGCGGGGCAGGGGTTGCGCCGGTGCGTGATCACTGCGACATTTCGCGCCTCACCTTCGTACTCTCCAGCGATGGCCAGCAGCTTCACGTACGCGAGCTCCGAGCTCGACGCCATGGCGTCGGCGCCCAACTACTATCAGGCCATTCTCTCGTTCTTCCAGCCCCACCTGGGCCGGAGCGTGCTGGAGGTGGGCGCCGGGATCGGCACCTTCTCGGCGCTGCTGGCGGGGGCGCCCGGGGTGGAGCAGCTGGGGCTGCTGGAGCCGGCCGGCAACAACTACCCGCTGCTGCGCGAGCGGTTTGCCCACGACCCGCGCGTGCGGGCCGTGCACGGCTACCTGGAGCAGCACACGGCCGACTTTTCCGTGGACAGTGTGGTGACGGTGAACGTGCTGGAGCACGTGCCCGACGACGCCGCGTTCCTGCGCGCGGCCCGGAGCGTGCTGCGGCCGGGGGGGCGGCTGCTCATATTTGTCCCGGCCCTGCCCGCCATCTACGGCAGCCTGGACACGGTGTTCGAGCACCACCGCCGGTACACGCGCCGCACCCTGCGGGCGGCCCTGGAGGGCGCGGGCTTTGGCGTGCCCGTTCTTCGCTACGTGAACCTGCCGGGCGTGCTGGCGTGGTTCGTCACGGGGCGCGTGCTGCGCAAAAAGACGCTCAACCCGCGCGACGTGGCCACCTACGACCGCCTGGTGATTCCCTGGCTGATGAAGCTGGAGCGGCACTGGTCGCCGCCGCTGGGCCAAAGCCTGCTGGCCGTCGCCCAGGCCTGAATGGAGACTGCCATGACCCCGAACCCGAGCCCCATCCGGCTTTCCGTCGTCATCCCCGTCTACAACGAGGCCGCCAGCGTGGAGGCCGCGCTGCTGCGCGTGCGCGCCGTGCCGCTCACCATGGAGCTGGTGGTGGTGGACGACGGATCCCGCGACGGCACCCGCGACGTGCTCACGCGTCTCCGGGACGAGGGGCTCATCGACGTGCTGGTGCTGCACGAGGTGAACCGGGGCAAGGGCGCGGCCGTGCGCACGGGCTTTGCCCACGCCACGGGCGAGATCACGGTCATCCAGGACGCGGACATGGAGTACGATCCGTTCGACCTGACGCACCTGATCGAGCCCATCCTGGACGGCCGCGCCGACGCCGTGTTCGGCAGCCGCTTCATGGGAGGCCCCCGCCGCGTGCTGTACTTTTGGCACCGGGTGGGCAACGGCGTGCTCACGCTCATGTCCAACATGTTCACGAACATCAACCTCACGGACATGGAGACGTGCTACAAGATGATGCGCACGGACCTGCTCCGTACGCTTCCCCTGCGCACGGACCGCTTTGGCATCGAGCCCGAGATCACGGCGTGCCTGGCCAAGTCGGGCGCGCGCATCTACGAGCTTCCCGTGAGCTACAACGGCCGCACCTACGCCGAGGGCAAGAAGATCGGCTGGAAGGACGGCGTGGCGGCGTTCTGGCACATCCTGCGGGCCAACCTGCTGTCGCCCCGGCCCCCACGCTACGTGTCCACGCCCCTCGTGGGCCAGCCGGCCGCGGCGCAGCCGCCGCGGATGACGGCGGGCCGCGAGTAGGCTCGCCGGGGGCCGGACCTTTTCTCCAGGAGCGCCGCGAGGCGCTCCTTCTTTGCGAATGACGACCGTTTCTCCTGCCGCCGCCCCGGGCCGCGCCGGCGACGGGGCCGGCCGCGGCGCCGCCCGCGGGTCCGCCGCCCGGCTGGCCCGCGTGGCCGTTCCCCTGGCGTTCTGCCTGGCGGGGCTGCTCATGGCCCACCACCCGGTGCTGCTCTCCGGCTTTGCGCGCATGCAGCCGGTGGACGCCGACTCGCGCCTGGTGAACTACTTCCTGGAGCACACCTGGCTGTGGCTGCGCCAGGCGCCCGGCCACGAGGCGTTCTGGGAGATGCCGTTCTTCGTGGGCCAGCGGGGGGTGGCCGCGTACAGCGAGACCATGCTGGGCATCGCGCCCCTCTACTGGCTGTACCGGGGCGCGGGGTTCGGGGTGGAAACGTCGCTGCAGCTGTGGGTGCTCACCCTTTCCACGCTCAACTTCACGGCGGCGTACCTGTTCCTGCGCCGCGCCGTGGGCGTGCGCATGCCCGCCGCGTGCGCGGGCGCCTTCCTGTTCGCGTTCGCCGGCATGCGCCTGTCGCACATCGACCGGCTGCACCTGCAGGGGCAGTTCTACTCCGTGCTGGCCGCGTACGCCCTTGTCCGGGTGTTCGCGCTGCGGCCGGACACGGCGGAGGGGACGGGGGGTCCGCGGGCCACGGGATGGATCGCCGTCTTTTGCGCGGCGGTGGCGGCGCAGCTGTACGCGGGCTTCTACATGGGCTTCTTCCTGGGGATGGCCCTGCTGTTCGCGCTGGCGTGGGCGCTGGTCCGCCGTCCGTACCGCGCGCGGCTGCTGGCCGTGCTGCGGCGCAATGCCGCGGCCGTGGCGGGGTTCGGCGCCGTGGCGGCCCTGGCGGTGGCGCCCATGGCCATGCGCTACCTGTCGGCCTCGCGCGAGGTGGCGCAGCGCACGTTCCTGGAGGCGTACTGCTGCATGCCCCGCCCACACACGTGGGCGTACATGGGTCCGGACAACTGGCTGTACGGCTGGATCATGCGGCCCGACGTGTTCGTGCGGCTGCCGTTTCCGCACGAGCAGGAGAACGGGCTGGGGCTGGTGGCGTTCGCGGCGGCGGCGCTGGGACTGTGGCATGCGCGCCGGCGCCCCCCCGTGCAATTCCTGCTGGTCGTGGCGCTGGCGACGATCGTGGTGTCCACGACGCTGCCGGGGCAGATTACCCTGTGGCACCTGCCGTACCGGCTGGTGCCGGGCGCGAGCGCCATCCGGTACGTGGCCCGCATCGGGCTGCTGGTGCTGCTGCCGGCCGCCGTGGGGCTGGCCCTGTCGCTGGACCGGCTGGGACGCCGGCACGTGGGGCTGGCCCTGGCCGTGGGCGCCGTGGCGCTGCTGGAGCAGGGCCGCCGCTCGGGCTCGTACGACAAGGCCGGGCACCACGCCCGCATCGCGCGCCTGGCGAGCCACATCCCGGCGGGGTGCCCCCGGTTCTACTTTTCCCCCGTCCAGGCGCCGGGCCGCCCCGTGTCCCGCCTCATGGAGCAGTACCAGGGCGACGCGCAGTGGATGCAGCTCCTCTCGGGCATCCCCACCGTCAACGGCTACTCGGGGAACATCCCGCCGGGATACGCGGACCTGCGCGACCCCGTCATCCACGACGCGGCGGACGAGGCGCGCATCCGCAACGCGCTGGAGACGTGGGGGCGCACGCACGGCATGGACCGCATCTGCTGGGTGCGCCGTCCCGCGGAGGAGTAGGCCGGGCGGATCGTTTGCCCATGCGGGACGGAAAGAGGCGCGGAGAGCCCGGCTCTCCGCGCCTCCTTCTCATCCACCAGGATCGCCTGCGGGGACGATCCCCGACGCGATATCCTCCGCGGGCCGAAACAGCATTCTCACACGGCGCCTGCGGCGAACGGAGTCAACGGTTTTCTTTCGATCCGTTACCGTTGACTCCGTTGGCCGAAGGCCCCGTGTGCAACGTTCCGTAGACCTGTCCCGCGCGTCCGTGCTGGCGGCGCCAGGGATGCGGAATTTCGTGCTCTCCAAAGGCGGAACGAGAAGAGCCCCGGCGCGGGATCGCGCCGGGGCTCCGTCGTGTGCGGGGCGGGGAAGGGGATCAGTGGCCCGTTCCGTTGCGCCGCCCGTTGCCGTTCTGCGGCTCGTCCTCCATCCCGTAGTAGCCGTAGCCCGCCTGCGCCATCTCCAGGTCGTTGAGCACCACGCCGCCCACGGGGGCGCGCAGCAGCTCCAGGCGCCCGGCGGCGTGGCGCAGCGCCTCGCGCTCCGTGCTGCCGGCGCGGGCCACCAGCAGCGTGCTGTCGGCCATGCCGCCCAGCACCGCGGCGTCCGTCACGTGCATGAGCGGCGGCGCGTCCAGCACGATGGCCCCGAACCGCTTGCGCAGGTCGCGCATGAGGTCGCGCATGCGCTCGGAGCCCAGCAGCTCCGCCGGGTTGGGGGGGAACACGCCCGCGGGAAGGAACGAGAGCGGCACCCCGCTGTCGCCCACGGGGATCTGCTGCACGGCATCGTCCAGCGAGGCGCGGCCCAGCAGCACGTGGGTAAGGCCCGGCTCCTTGCTGCCGCCCACCAGGTGGTGCAGCAGCCCCTTGCGCAGGTCGGCGTCCACCAGGAGCGTG
Source organism: Longimicrobium sp. (assembly GCF_036280135.1). Classification (GTDB taxonomy): domain Bacteria; phylum Gemmatimonadota; class Gemmatimonadetes; order Longimicrobiales; family Longimicrobiaceae; genus Longimicrobium. The sequence continues at coordinate 5,427 of NZ_DASURI010000198.1, read as the reverse complement.
GGCGTGCCCTGCTGGGCCAGCGTCACGGCCAGGTTGGCGGCGCTGGTGCTCTTGCCGTCGCCCGGCATGGCGCTGGTGACCACCACCACCTGCGGCGCCCCGTCGATCCCGGCAAAGGTGAGGTTGGTGCGCAGGGCGCGGTACGCCTCGCTCACGGGGCTGCGCGGGTCGCTCTGCGTCACCAGGCGGCCGGGCATGTGCCCGTCGCCGTTGCCGCGCCCGTGGATGGGGATGCCCTTGAGGCGAATGCGGGGGATGGTCCCCAGCACCGGCACGCCGCCGGAGAGCGACGCGGCCTCGTCTTCCGTGCGCACCTTGGTGTCCAGCGCCTCCAGCCCCATGGCCAGGCCCACGCCCAGCAGCAGCCCGAACGCGCCCGCAAGCACCAGGTTCTTGAGCGGCGACGGCGCCACGGGCCTGCCGGGCACGAGCGCCGAGTCCAGGATGCGGATGTTGGTGGGCTCCACCGCGTTGGCGATCTCCGCCTCCTTCAGCCGCGTCTGCAGCAGCGTGTACAGCTCCTCCAGCAGCGACTGCTCGCGCTGGCGGCGGGCGAACTCCAGCTCGCGGGCGGGGATGGTCTGCAGCTGCGTGCCAAAGCGCGCCAGCTCGCCCTCGATGCTGGCCAGCTCCGTGTCCAGGCTTTCCTGGTAGCCGCGGGCCGTGCGGTACAGCTGCTGCTCCAGCTCGCTGATGCGCTCGTTGATGCCCACCACCTCGGGGTGCGACTCGGTGCGCTGCACCAGCAGCTCCGTGCGCCGGTTCTCCAGGGTGGTGATGGCGGCCACCAGGTCCTGCACCAGCCGGTTCTGCAGGAAGATGGGGAACGAGGCCAGCTGCCGGTACGGCGAGCTGCCGCCGGTCGCGGGCGCCGAGGCCGTCACGCGCTGCAGCAGCCCGGCCAGGGCGTCGCGCTCCGCCCGCTTGGCGTCGCGCTCGGCCGTGCGCAGGGCCAGCTGCTTGACCTGCTCCGTGGCCTCTTCCTTGGGGGCCACCACCCGCGAGGCCTCGCGGAACGCCCGCAGGTTGACCTCGGCGTTGCGCAGCTGCTCCTCGTAGCCGGAGACCTGCTCGCGCAGGAAGGTCACCAGTCCCGCGGACTCGGCGCTCTCGCTGCCCGCCTTGTGGCGGATGAACTGCCGGGCCACGGCGTTGGGCACGGCGGCGGCCAGCTCCGGGTCCGTGTGGCGGTACGTGAGGTTCACCACCATCACGTCGCGGCTCTCGCGCCCCACGTTCAGCACGCGCCGCAGCCCCGCCACAGCGCCCAGGAACGGCTGCACGGCCACGACGATCTCCTCGGGCCGCCGGCGGTTCACGGACGGCTTGAGCAGGATGGTGGTCTGCCCCAGGCGCGCGGGCTGGCCCACGCGCACCGTGGCGGGCCGCATGCCCTTGCCCGTGGCGCGGTACGAGCCGTCGTCCTGGCGGGCCAGGGTGTACTCGCGGTACACGGTGGTGCGGGGGGCGAACAGCACGTCCAGGATCTCGCCGCGGGCCACCCGGGGCTTGACCACGTCCACGTGCAGGGCCAGCGAGTCGGCCACGGCCTCGGCGATCAGGCGGCTGCGCATGACCGTCATGTCGGTCTCCACGCCGCGACCGCCGCCCCCGCCCGCCAGGGGGGCCAGCTCCGCCATCAGGTTGATGCCGGGCTGCTTGTCGTCGATGAGGAGCGAGCCGGCGCTTTCGTAGACGGGGGCCTGCGTCCAGGTGTACAGCGCGCCCAGGGCCAGCAGGGTGGCCGTGACGGCCGCCACGACCCACTTGTGGCGGCGCACCGTGTGCCAGATGTCCAGGATGCTCAGGCCGCCTTCCGCTTCGTCCGCGGCCGGCGCGTGCTTGCGCAGCTCTGCCATGTACCGTTCAAGAAGTGGGGAACGGCCGGTCGCCGGCCGGCCGTCTAACGCCGTGGGCCCGGCGCCGGTAGCTCCGGCGCCGGGCCTGGCCGTGTTGCCCGGAAGGGTCCCGCGCGGGTCGGTCTTCCCCCGCCCCCGTTACCGGAGGATGATGGAGGTGATGACGCTGCCCACGGTAAGGATGGTGCTCACCACGAAGGTGCTGTTTCGCGCGAACCAGCTCTTTTCGTCCACGATGATCTGGTCGCCGGAGCGCACGTCGGCGCTGGACAGCGTTTCGCCCGCGCCCACCCGCTGGCGCAGCACCTGGCCCTCGCGCACGATGCGGATGCGGTTCAGGCTGCCGTTGGGCGTGGTCCCGCCCGCCATGGCCACCAGCCCCGCCAGGGCCAGGGTGGGGTCGGCCCCGTACAGTCCCGGCTTTTGCACCTCGCCCAGCACCGTCACGCGGCGGATGGGGGTGACGTTGATGGACGGGTTGCGCAGGTGCACCCGGTACTGCGCCGTGAGCGTGTCGCGCAGCATCTCGATGGGGATGTCCACCAGCCGCTGGCGTCCCAGCAGGGGGAGCGTCACCGTGCCGTCCACCGAGATGGTGTAGTCGCCGCTCAGGTCCTGCTCGCGCCAGATCTCCACCCGGATGGCGTCGCCGGGACGCAGCGTGCCGCCGGTCTGGGCGGCCGCCCGCGCCACGGGGGCGAACAGGGCCAGCAGCGCGAGCAGGAACAGGAGGCGGCGCGGGTACGGCTTCACGGCGATCGTAACGGTGTACGGTGTACGGTGTACGCGGTTCGGGCCTAAGCCCGGAGAATATAACGGCCTTCACACGGGCGGAACAGGCCGGCGCCGGTGCGCGGGGGCCACCGTACCCGCGTCCCGCCGATTTGTTGCGGCCCTTGTTCAACCCCCTCCGTCCCTTCCGCCGGACGTCCGCGGGCGCTCAGGCGCCGGACCGCAGGCGCCGCAGCGCGTCGGCGGGGAGAAAGCGGATGCGCTCGGGGTCGAACTCCCCGTCGGGGACGCAGTACGGGCGGTCCCACCGCATCTCCGGCTGGGCCATGAGGTCCAGGGCGAACCCCGCGTCGATGCAGGGCGCGCCCAGGGGCTCCAGCTGCCGCAGCACGTTGGCCGCGCCCACCCCCGCGCCCACCAGCGCCAGGTCCACGGGCCCGTCCACGGCCCCCGGGTCCAGCGTCTCCAGCATGGCCTTGTCGCGCGAGATGGGGAGAAAGCGCACGTCGGCGGCGCCGCGCGCCCGCAGGGCGGCGTCCAGCACGGCGCGCCGCTCCGGCGGCAGGTGGTTGACCACCAGCACCCGCCGCCCCCGGAGCAGCCGGTCGCCGTCGGGGCCGTTGAGCAGCGCGTAGACGGCGTAGAAGTGCACGTAGTTGCCCGCGTGCAGGTGCACGCCCGCGCCGTCCAGCCAGTTCTCGATGAACGGGTGGAACGGGGCAAAGAACGGGCTGTCGTCCAGTCCCAGGGCCAGGTAGCCGTGCCGGGCGATGAACGCCAGGTCGGCGGCGTAGCGCCGCAGCAGCGACTGGCGCTCGTCGCGCGAGTAGGTCTCGTTGACGCGGTAGTTGGGCGAGCCGCTGGCGTGGCGGCCGCGGCGGCCCGTCACCGTGGCCAGGACGCGCTTGAGGGCGCGGCGGGGGCCCAGCCGGCGCCAGGGCAGGAACTCCTCCGGGGGGCCCAGGGCAAACGAGAACTCCCCGTCCGCCATCCGGTACACGGGGAGATAGCGGTGCTCGTCCACGGCCCGCAGCACGTCGGCGGCGAACCGGCGGTACCAGTCGCGGCAGTCCTCGTCCCGGAACGCGTACACCCGCGTCCGGTCGCCCAGCCGCGCGGACAGCTCGCGGTGCCGCTCAAAGCCCGGAAAGTGCTGGGTGACGCGCGGCGCCAGCCGCTCGCGCAGGGGGGCGGGGGGAGTGCTCGTCATTCGGTCCGTCAGGGGCAGCCGTGGGCACGTCCGCCGGCGCGACAACGGGGCCGGCGGGGCGCGGAACTTAGGCGCGCGGGCCCGGGGCGGGCAAGCGAAGCGGACGGAGCGTCCGCCTTGCGCGCGCGGTGCTCCCTTTGTTGCGGCACGGCCCGCGGACTTCTATGTTGCCGCCCTTTCCGGGCCCGGCAACGCGCGGCCCGCTGCTTCCCAAACCGTCTGACGGAACGCATGAAGATCGCAGTCGTGGGCACCGGCTACGTGGGACTCGTGGCCGGCGCCTGCCTGGCGGAGACGGGCAACGACGTCGTCTGCGCCGACATCGACGCCGGCAAGATCGACCGGCTGAACCGCGGTGAGATCCCCATCTACGAGCCGGGGCTGGAGCCCATGGTGGAGCGCAACCTGCGCGAGGGGCGCCTGTCGTTCACCACCGACGTGGCGGCGGCCGTCCGCGAGGCGGAGGTCATCTTCATCGCCGTGGGCACGCCCCCGGGCGAGGACGGCTCGGCGGACCTGCAGCACGTGCTGGCCGTGGCCGAGACGGTGGGCCGCAACATGCCCGCGGACGGGCCCGAGAAGATCGTCATCACCAAGAGCACCGTCCCGGTGGGCACGGCCAACAAGGTCCGGGCCGCCATCCGCCGCCACACGGACCGCCCGTTCCACGTCTGCTCCAACCCCGAGTTCCTCAAGGAGGGGGCGGCCGTGCAGGACTTCATGAAGCCCGACCGCGTGGTCGTGGGCGTGGAGAGCGAGCACGCCCGCGCCCGCCTGGCGGAGCTGTACGCGCCGTTCGTGCGGCAGGGCAACCCCATCCTGTTCATGGACATCGCGTCCGCCGAGATCACCAAGTACGCGGCCAACGCCATGCTGGCCACGCGCATCTCGTTCATGAACACCATCGCGCACCTGTGCGAGGCCGTGGGCGCCGACGTGGGGCTGGTGCGCCAGGGCATCGGCACGGACGACCGCATCGGGCCGGCGTTCCTGTACGCGGGCATCGGCTACGGCGGCAGCTGCTTTCCCAAGGACGTCAAGGCGCTCGTGCACACCCTGCGCGAGACGGGCGTGGACCCGGCCATCCTGGAGGGCGTGGAAAAGGTGAACGCCCAGCAGAAGAAGGTGCTGCTGGAGCGGGTGACGGAGCGCTACGGCGAGGACCTGTCGGGGCGCACCTTTGCCGTGTGGGGCCTGTCGTTCAAACCCGAGACGGACGACATGCGCGAGGCGCCGTCGCTGGACGTGGTCCGCGGCCTGGTGTCGGCCGGCGCGCGGGTGCGCGCGCACGACCCCGAGGCGCGGCACGAGGCCACGCGCCACTTCGCCGACCTGCTGGCGGAGGGCGGGCTTACGTTGTGCGAGCACAACTACGACTGCCTGGACGGGGCCGACGCCCTGCTGGTGCTGACGGAGTGGCACGCGTACCGCACGCCGGACTTCGAGCGCATCCGCACCGGCCTGCGCGAGCCGCTGGTGTTCGACGGGCGCAACCTGTGGGACCCGGCGCGCATGGCCGAGACGGGCTTCGAGTACGTCTCCATCGGCCGCACGCCCGCGGCCCCGGCCGTGGCGGCGTAACGGCGGGTACGAAGGTACGGAAGGTACGAAGGTACGAAGGTACGA
>NZ_DASURI010000197.1:0-17535 GCF_036280135.1 Longimicrobium sp. | reverse complement strand
GGGCAGGCGGCGCACCTGCGCGTCCACCCACCGTGTAAGGCGCATGGACTGCTCGCCCCAGTCCAGCTCCTCCACGGGGATGAGCACGCTGCCGCCCAGCAGGCCGCGCTTCACGGCCAGGTAGCGCACCCGCCCGTCGCGGCCGATGAGCACGTCCGAGACGGTCCCCACGTTGGCGCCGGCCGGGTCCGCCACGGCCCAGCCCACCAGGTCGCGCGTGCGCAGCACCTCGGCGCGCGCGGCTGCGTTTTCCGCCATCCTCCCCTCCCTCCGGTCCGGTGTGTCAGCGCGCGGGCGGAATCACCAGCCGCTGGCCCGTGCGCACCTGGTCGCCTTCCATGTCGTTGGCCTCGCGGATGGCGTCCACCGACACGCCATAGCGCCGCGCGATGCCGAACAGCGTCTCGCCCGCGGCCACCGTGTGCGAGCGCCGCTGCCCCTGCGCGCCCTGCCGCGGCTGCGTCTGCGCGCCCGTCCGCCCCTGCGAGCCCGAGCTGGAGCTCGACGAGGAGCTGCCGCTCGCGCGCGAGTCGCGGGCGCTGGCGGGCAGGCGCAGCACGTCGCCCACCTCGAGGTCGTCCTGCTCCACGTCGGGGTTGAGCGCGCGCAGCTGCGCCGCCGTCACGCCGTAGCGCCGCGCGATGCCGTAGAACGTCTCGCCCGAAGCCACCGTGTGCGACCGCGCCCGCGATCCCGACGAAGAGGAGGATGACGAGGTCGATCCGGTCCGTCCGCTGGTGTTACTCGAAGACGACGAGGAATTCGATCCCGTCCGCCCGTTGTTCGCGCTGGTGGACGACGACGTGGATGCCGATCCATTGCGCCCGGTCGTGGTGCCTGTCGTGCTCGTGGAGTTCGGACGATTGCCGGTCGTGGTGGACGCGGACTGCCCGTTGCGCCGCGCGCCGGCCGTGTCGCGCGCGGCGGGGCGGCTGGCGGTGGATGCGGTATCACGCCGCGCCGGACGGTTGGTCGCCGTCGACGCCGTGTCACGCCGCGCGGGCCGATTGCCCGAAGCCGATGCCGTGTCGCGCCGCGCCGTCTGGCCGGACGCCACGCGCTGTCCGTTGCCCGCGCGGGCCGTGTCGCGACGCGCGGAGGCGGACGTGTCGCGACGCGCGGCGCGGCCCTCCAGCCACACCACTTCGCCGCGCGCCGGGCGGGCCGCCGTCTCGCCGCTGGCCTGCACGCTGAACGGACCCGTGCCCCGGGCGCGCGCGTACGGTCCGTCGCGCGGCTTGGGCGGGATCGTGTCCGCGTCCTCCGCCGCATCTGCCTCATCGTCCCCGCGCACGGCGGCCGACGTGGGCGCGTCCTGGCCCTCGTCGTACTCCGCCATCCGGATGCTGTCGCCGGCGGACGGGCGCGTGGCGCCAAAGCGCACCGTGTCCGCGGGGGGACGGCGCGGGGTCGTCTGGGCGGCCGCGGGAAGTGCGGCCGCCAGCGTGGCGGAAAGCAGCAGGAACAGCGGGAGACTGCGCATGGTCAGGACTTTTGCGTGGACTGGGCGCGCCGCTCGCGCCGGGACTTGAGCCACTCGATGATCACCGGCACCACCGACAGCAGGACGATGAGGATCACCACGTACTCGAAGTTCTTCTGCACGAACGGGATGTTCCCGAAGAAGTACCCCGCGAACAGGAAAAGGGTGATCCACACCAGCCCGCCGATGACGTTGAAGCTCAGGAACTTGGCGTAGTCCATCCGCGACGCGCCCGCCACGAACGGCGCGTACGTGCGCACGATGGGGATGAAGCGCGCCAGGATGATGGTCTTGCCGCCGTGCTTGGCGTAGAACGCCTCCGTGCGCTCCAGGTACTCGGTCTTCATGATCTTCGCGTCCGGTTTGAAGACGCGCAGCCCCAGCCATCGGCCGATCTGGTAGTTGACCGAGTCGCCCAGCACCGCCGCGGCCACCAGCAGCAGCCAGAGAAAGAAGATGCTGAGCGCGGGCTGGCCGGGCTGGCTGTTGGCCGTGGCCACCACGGCGCCGGCCGCGAACAGCAGCGAGTCGCCGGGCAGGATGGGCGTGACCACCAGCCCCGTCTCGCAAAAGATGATGAGGAACAGGATGGCGTACGTCCACACACCGTACTCCCGCAGGAGGTCGGCGAGGTGGGCGTCGATGTGGCGGAAATAATCCACCGCCTGCAGCAGGAACTCCATTCGGTCGCTCTTCCCGGGCCGCCGGTGCAAGGCTGGTCAGCGGTCGGGAGGCCTCCCGACACAGGTGCCTGAGTGTACGGGCGGCGGCATGGGGATACAAGGTTTGCGCCCCGTCCGGACGCGATTCGAGCCGATGTCGGCAGAGATACACTGCGAAGGCGCGCGAAGATTCGTCGGGCCCGGTGGCGCCGAACCTCCGGTGATCGATGCCGGTCGAGGTTCTGATCCACGGGGCTTCTGCCCGGGCGGAGCGGCTGAAGCCGCCGCAACGACAGCGGAAAGCCTCACAAACTGCGTGAGGCTTCAACTGCTTGAACCGCGCCCCGGTGTACTTGGGCCTGGCGCGCTGGGGCAGTCCGCGAAGGCGGACTTCGTGCCTTTCCAGCGGCGAATTCATTCGCTCCGCGCGGAGCCGGCGTCGCGCCGCGGATCCGGACTCGTGCAGGAGCAACCTCCCCCAGGGGGTTTGGGGGAGGTCGCGAGGAACGAGCGGGTGGGGGCGACGGCTGGAACGTCGCCTCTGCCCGGTTGCCCTGCCCTCGCGATTGGCCTAACCTGTCGTGCATGAACACGATCGACGCATCGGAGCTGCCGGCGCTCTCCACGGACGAGAGCATCCGCTACTCGCGGCACCTCATCCTGCCGGAGGTGGGGACGGAGGGGCAGCGGCGGCTCAAGGCCGGGCGCGTGCTCCTGGTGGGCGCGGGCGGGCTGGGCTCGCCGTCGGCCATGTACCTGGCGGCGGCGGGCGTGGGCACGCTGGGGATCGTGGACTTCGACACGGTCGACACCACCAACCTGCAGCGGCAGGTCATCCACGGCACGTCCGACGTGGGCCGCCCCAAGCTCGACAGCGCCCGCGACCGTATCGCCGAGATCAACCCGCACGTCGTCGTGGAGCCGCATCCCGTGCGCCTGACGTCGGCCAACGCGCGCGAGATCGTCCGCGCGTACGACGTGGTGATCGACGGCAGCGACAACTTTCCCACGCGCTATCTCGTCAACGACGCGTGCGTGCTGGAGGGCAGGCCGTGCATCTACGGCAGCATCCTGCGCTGGGAGGGGCAGGCGTCCGTCTTCTGGGCGGGCCACGGGCCCTGCTACCGCTGCCTGTTCGCCGAGCCGCCGCCGCCGGGCGAGGTGCCGTCGTGCGCGGAGGCCGGTGTGCTGGGCGTGCTGCCGGGCATCATTGGCTGCGTGCAGGCGCTGGAGGCCGTCAAGCTGCTGCTGGGGCAGGGAGATGCGCTCATCGGCCGTCTCTTGCTTTTCGATGCCCTGCGGATGAGGTTCCGCGAGATGCGCCTGCGCCGCGACCCGCAGTGTCCCGTCTGCGGCGACGCGCCCACGGTCCGTGAGCTGATCGATTACGAGCGCTTCTGCGGATACACCCCCGCGGACGCCACCCCGGAGACGCACATGAGCGACGCCATTCCCGAGATGACCCCCACCGAGCTCAAGGCCCGGCTGGACCGCGGCGACAAGCTGACCATCATCGACGTGCGCGAGCCGTTCGAGTGGGACATCGGCAACCTGGAGCCGCAGGGCGCCCGGCTGATCCCGTTGAAGCAGCTGCCGCAGCGCCTGGGCGAGATCGATCCGGACGAGGAGATCGTGATGCAGTGCCGCAGCGGCGCCCGCAGCGCGCAGGCCGCCGGCTTCCTGAAGCAGCACGGCTACGAGCGCGTGTGGAACCTGGATGGCGGCATCCTCGCCTGGTCCGACGAGGTGGATTCCAGCATCCCGAAGTACTGACCGCGGGGACTGCGGGACAGCCGGACGGCGGGGGGACAGGGGACAGGTTACAGGGGACAGCCGGCAACGGCGTTCCGAAGGGGGCGAGTGTGGCGAGGAGGCGGTTCCCCGTCGCTGCGCGACGGGGGGCCCTCTCCCCCAACCGCCTTTTCGCTCGTTCCTCGCGACGTCGGTCGACCCCTCCCCCAACTTCGGGGGAGGGGTTGGCGAGGGGGTGAGATCGTGCACCTGGGCCGCCTCCGCTCGGAGCCGCAGTTCTCCCCCTCCCCCGCGAAGCGGGGGCAGGGGGCCGGGGGGAGGGGGCCCTCGGCGGGCGAGAGATACTCCGCCACACGGCCGGATCCTGAAGCCCCCTCCAGCAAAGTAGCTGCTGGTTGGGCACGAAACCCGCGGCGCACATCCGCATCCGCATCCCAAGACGTCGTCCGGAGGAGGGCACCGGTCCCTGCTCCCTGACCTGGGCCTCAACCCCCCACGGCCAAGGAAGCCGATGCTCGCACCCCTGCTGCTGTCCATCATCCCCAGCACGCCGTTCACGGACCCCGTCCTGATCGTCGCGCTGGCCACGCTCCTCTTTCTCGTGGTCCCCGTCCTGGCCGAGCGCGTGCGCGTGCCGGGCGTCATCGGCCTCATCGTCGCGGGCGCGGCGGTGGGGCCGCACGGATTCGGGCTGATGGCCCGCGACCAGACCATCGTCCTGCTGGGCACCGTCGGCCTGCTGTACCTCATGCTGATGGTGGGCCTGGAGCTCGACCTTCACCAGTTCAGCCGGTACCGCAACCGCAGCATCGTCTTTGGCACGCTGTCGTTCGTCGTCCCGGCCGTCGTAGGCGGGGCGGCCGGGCTGGCCCTGGGCTACTCGCTGACGGCGGCGCTGCTGCTGGGCGCCGTGTTCGCGTCGCACACGCTGCTGGCGTACCCCATCGCCAGCCGGCTGGGCATCGTCCGCAACGAGGCCGTCACGACGGCGCTGGGCGGCACCATCCTCACCGAGATCCTGGCGCTGCTGCTTTTTGCCGTCGTGGCCAACCAGGCGCGGGGCGCGTCGCTGGACCTGGCGTTCTGGGGCCGTCTCTCGCTCTCGTTCGGCGTCTACGTGCTCGCGGTGATGTGGGGGCTGCCGCGGCTGGGGCGCTGGTTCTTTCGCCGCTCCGGCGAGGGCGGGACGGAGTTCATCTTCGTCCTGGCGTCGCTGTTCACCATCGCGTACTTCGCCCACGCGGCGGGGGTGGAGCCCATCGTGGGCGCGCTGCTGGCCGGCCTGGCGCTCAACCGCCTGGTGCCCGCGCAGGGGCCGCTGATGAACCGCATCCACTTCGTGGGCAACACGCTGTTCATCCCCTTCTTTCTGCTGTCCGTGGGGATGCTGGTGAACGTGTGGGCCCTGGACAGCCTGCGCGCGTGGATCGTCGCCCTCGTCTTCTCCATCGGCGTCATCGCGTCCAAGTGGCTGGCGTCGTGGGTCACGGGCCGGGCGTTCGGGTACGACGCGGCGGAGTCGTGGACGGTGTTCGGGCTCACGGTGCCGCACGCGGCGGGCACGCTGGCCATCGTCCTCGTGGGGTACGAGCTGGGGCTGCTGGACCAGACGGAGGTGAACGCCGTCGTGGTGATGATCCTCGTCTCCTGCCTGGCCGGTCCCTGGGCGGTGGAGCGCTTTGGTCGGATGGTGGCGCGGCGGGAGGAGGCGCGGCCGTACGATCCCACGACGGCGCCGCGCCGGGTGCTCATCCCCCTCGCCAATCCCGCCACGGCCGAGGCGCTGATGGACCTCGCGTTCGTCGTGCGCGGGGCGGACAGCGAGGAGCCGCTGTACCCGCTGACGGTGGCGCCGGACGAGGGGAACGCCACGGAGGCGTGGGTGGCCGAGGCGGAGCAGATGCTGGCCGGCGCCGTGCGCCACGCCGCCGCCGCCGAGGTGCCCGTGCGCCCCGTGACGCGCGTGGATGCCAACGTGGCCGCGGGCATCGCGCGCGGCGTGGCCGAGACGCGCGCATCCACGGTCCTCATCGGCTGGGACGGGCGGCGGACGGGGGCGCGTGCCGTCTTCGGCACGGTGCTGGACCAGCTGCTGGAACGCACGCGGCAGATGGTGCTCGTGGCCAGGCTGGCCCATCCGCTCAACGTGACGCGGCGACTCGTCGTCCTCGTGCCCCCCGCGGCGGACCGGCACCCCGGCTTCGCGGACGCGCTGGCGACGGTCAACCGCATCGCGGGCGGCATCGGCGCGGGGATGACGGGCGTGGTGGTGGGCGGCGAGGGGGAGCGCGTGCGGACGATGCACGGCGGCGTGCGGCCGCAGGTGGCGGCGGACTGGCAGGCGGTGCCGGACTGGACCGCCCTGGCCGAGTGGCTGGAGGGCGCCCTGCGCCGCGAGGACCTCGTGGTGCTGATGGGCGCGCGGCGGGGCACGGTGGCGTGGCATCCGCGGCTGGAGCGGCTGCCGTCGCGGCTGGCGGAGCTGGCGCCGGAAAGCTTCCTGGCCGTCTACCCGGCGGAGTCGGAGCTGCCGGCGGAGGCCGCCGCGGACGGCCTGGGCGACGCGCTGGCGCCGGACCGCGTCGTGCGCCTCCGGGCGGACGCGTTCGGGCCGGCCGTGCGCGAGATGCTGGCGCCCGTCCTGGACGCGGCCACGGTGCAGGGCGTGGCGGAGCTGATGGAATCGGCGGAGGAGCGGTTCAGCAGCGAGATCGCGCCCGGCGTGGCGCTGCCGCACACGCGCCTGCCGGGGCTGCCGCGGCCCCTGCTGCTGCTGGGCATCAGCGACGAGGGCGTGCGGCTGCCGCACGGCACGCGGCCGGCGCGGCTGCTGGTGCTGCTGGTGAGCCCGGCAGAGCGGGCGGAGGAGCACCTGCGCGCGCTGGCCCGCATCGCCCGCCTGCTCGCGGACCCGGCAGCCACGGGCAGCCTGCTGGAGCGCCACGCCCCCGGCAGCACTCTGGACTGGCTGCACGTGGACGAGTGAGGGAGGTACGAAGGTACGAAGGTACAGATGCCCTGCAGGGAACCCGCTTGAAGTTTATCCCCCCTCCCACGCAGTTTGTGGGAGGGGGTGGACGAGCCTGAGCGAGGCCGGGGGAGGGCCCCCGCGCGGGGCCCGGCTCCCGTGAACCACCATTTCGCGATCCCGAGATTTTTCCGTGACGAACACTGAAGTTTCCATCCTCGCGCTCCCCACCGCCGACGACGTGCGCGCGGCGGCGGAGCGGCTGCGCGGCATGGCGCACCGCACGCCCGTCATGACCTCGCGCACGCTCAACGAGCGGCTGGGCGCGGAAGTCCACTTCAAGTGCGAGAACTTCCAGCGCGGCGGCGCCTTCAAGTTCCGCGGCGCGTACAACGCCGTCAGCAAGCTCTCGGACGACGAGCGTGCGCGTGGCGTCCTGGCCTACTCGTCCGGCAACCACGCGCAGGCCGTCGCGCTCACGGGGCGGCTGCTGGGCGTGCAGACGGTCATCGTCATGCCCATGGACGCGCCCGCGGCCAAGATCGAGGGCACGCGCGGCTACGGCGCCGAGGTCGTGCTGTACGACAAGCACGGCCGCTCGCGCGAGGAGATCGCCGCGGAGCTGCAGCAGGAGCGCGGCATGGTGCTCATCCCGCCGTACGACCACGCCGACGTCGTCGCGGGGCAGGGCACCGCCGCGCTGGAGCTCCTCGAGGAGACGGGATCCCTGGACGTGCTGATGACGCCCTGCGGCGGCGGCGGGCTGCTGAGCGGCAGCGCCCTGGCGGCGCGCGACGCCTCGCCGGGGATCTGCATCATCGGCGTGGAGCCGGAGCTGGCGGACGACGCCACGCGCACTTTTCGCACGGGCGAGCTGCAGACCGTCCGCAACCCCGCCACCATCGCCGACGGGCTGCGCACGCCGTCGCTGGGCCGCATCACCCTGCCGCTCGTCCGCGCCAACGTCAGCGACATGCGCACGGTGACGGAGGACGGCATCGTGGAGGCCATGCGCTTCCTGTGGACGCGGATGAAGCTCGTGGTGGAGCCCTCCGGCGCCGTCCCCCTCGCCGCCCTGCTGGCCGATCCCGACGCGTTCCGCGGGATGCGCGTCGGCGTGGTGATCAGCGGCGGCAACGTGGACCTGGCCAGCGCCTTCGAACTGTTCGGCCGCTGACCTGTTTTTCGCCCATGTCGTCGGCACGGATGTGGAAGAAGCTTCCTCCGATGTGCATCATCCCGAGAGGATGTTGTATAGCCTGGATGGGCCAGAAGCGTCATCCTGAGGAGCCGCCGCGTAGACCCCTGTCCATGCGTGAGCCCTGGCGGCGACGAAGGATCTTGCCCGCGAAGCTCGGGGGCGACCCTTGTGCGCGAAGGCCACCTTCGAGTTTCGCACACAAGATCCTTCGGTCGCGCCAGAGTTCTGCGTGCGTTCACGTACGCGCGGCGCTCCCTCAGGATGACGCTCTCTGGGTCTCATTGAATGGCAGGGGACGGAGGATTTCTCGGCGCCCTGTGACGGCACGGGCGGGATGAAACGAAAGCGCGCGCCGGGCTGGCCCGGCGCGCGCTCCATCCCCCTCCGCTGACGCGCGTCAGCGTGCCGCGACGTCGCCGTCGCCGCCGGGGAGGCGGCGGTAGTCCTGCACGAGCTGCAGGAACGAGCGGCGGTAGCCGCGCGGGTCGTCACCCAGCGAGCCGCGCGCCAGCGTCATCACCTCGTCCAGGCTGCTGCGGCCGCGGTGCTCCGAGCCCCGCAGCAGCATCCCGAACTCCGCCACGGCCGCCGCGAACCGAAAGTCGTCCGACAGCCGCGCGCGGCCGCGCGGCACCCGCACGGCGTGCGACAGCAGCACGCTCGTGTCGCCCTGCGGTTGCTTGTAGCGGATGTTGACGTTCATCAGCTCGCCGCCGAACGCCCCCACGGGCTCCGACGACGGCCGCTGGTAGCGCAGGTCCGCCACGTCGCCCACGTCCACCGTCGACTCCTCGCCTACGGGGACGATCTCGTACAGCGCCGTCACGCTGTGCCCGGCGCCCAGCTCGCCCGCGTCCTTGCGGTCGTCCGCGAAGTCCTCCGCTGCCAGCAGCCGGTTCTCGTACCCGATCAGCCGGTACGCGTACACCCGCGCGGGGTTGAACTCCACCTGCAGCTTGACGTCCTTGGCGATGGTGAACAGCGTGCCGCCCATCTCCTGCACCAGGACCTTGCGCGCCTCCATCAGCCCGTCGATGTACGCGTAGTTGCCGTTGCCGTGGTTGGCCATCTGCTCCATCCGCGCGTCGGCCAGGTTGCCCCTGCCGAATCCCAGGACCGTCAGGAACGTTCCCTCCTGGCGCTTTTGCTCGATGAGCTGCACGAGCTCGGATTCGCTGCTCACGCCCACGTTGAAGTCGCCGTCCGTGGCCAGGATCACGCGGTTGTTGCCGCCGGGGATGAAGCCGCGCCGGGCCACCTCGTACGCCAGCCGGATGCCCTCCGCGCCCGCCGTGCTGCCGCCCGCGTCCAGCCGGTCTATGGCGTCCAGGATGGTCTCGCGGCGGTCGCCGGGGGTGGCGTCCAGCACCAGCCCCGCCGCGCCGGCGTAGACCACGAGCGCCACGCGGTCACGCCCGTCCAGCTCCTCCACCAGCATCCGCAGCGACTGCTTGACCAGGGGCAGCTTGTCGGGCTCGTCCATGGAGCCGGACACGTCCACGAGGAAGACGAGGTTGCTGGGCGGCAGGTCGCGCGTCTCCATCCGCCGGCCCTGGATGCCCACGTGCACCAGCTGGTGGCGCGGGTTCCACGGCGCCGCGCCCACCTCCGTCACCACGGCGAACGGGTGCGGGCCGGTGGGATCGGGATAGTCGTACGCGAAGTAGTTCACCAGCTCCTCGATGCGCACGGCGTCGCGCGGGGGCGCCGTCCCGTCGCGGACAAAGCGGCGCACGTTGCTGTACGACGCCGGGTCCACGTCGATCCCGAAGGTGGAGAGCGGCTCGCGCGAGGCGGCCAGGAAGGGGTTCTCGTAGATGGGGTTGTACTCCTCCGTGCTGAACGCTGCCGTATCGGCCGGCGCCAGGGCGACCTGCGACGAGTCCGCCGGCAGTCCCTCGCCGTTCACCGTGGTGACCTGGATGACGCCGTTCGCTGCTCGCGAGCCGTACAGCGACGCGGCGGCGGCGCCCTTCACCACCTCGATGGAAGCGATCCGGGCGGGATCGAGCTGCCGCAGCGCGTCGGCGCTCACGATGGCGCCGTCCACCACGTACAGCGGCTCCGGCCCGCCCGGCGCGTGGACGGTCGTGGTCCCGCGCAGCAGGACGGACGGCGCCGTGCCCTGCGCTACCGTCACGCCGGGCACCTTGCCCTGCATCGCCGTGGCGGAGCCGGGCGCCGAAGCCTGGACCTCCGCCGCGGACACACTGCCCACGGCGTACGGCACCCGGGCGCGCGACGTGGGCGCGGGCACACCGGTGACGACGACGTCCTCCAGCAGCAGCACGGACGTGGCCATCTGGAAGTCCTGCGTGAGGTGCGCGCCGGGGCTCAGCGTGACCGTGCGCGAGTCGGGCGACAGCCCCGTGCGCAGGGCCCGGATGGTGACCGGCTGTCCCGGGCGGATGCGCTCGGCGGGGATCACCAGGCGGTAGCGGCCGTCCGCGGCGGTGTACGCGGCCACGTTCAGCGCCTCGATGCGCACCAGCACGGCGGCCTCCGGCTGGCCCTGCGTGTTGGTCACGCGCCCCGCGACGACGGCGGGCCGCTCCTGCGCCGCCAGGGGTCCGGCCAGCAGCAGGAGCAGGGCGAGGACGGCACGGACGAAGGATCGGTTCATGGCAGGTCTCCTCTTCCAGCGTGGGATGAAGGATGTTCGATCGGGGGGAAATGGCGCGGGTGCCGTCCTCCTTTCCGTCTCCGTGGACGTGGATCGCCTGCTCTGGATGCCATCCAACCAACAGGTCACCACGACTCCGGGCTGTGACAGGCGGTGTCCCTGCGTGACGAACGGACGGGAACGAGCGGGCGCGGGGCGGGAAACGTGTGGCAGAGGACGCGCGCCGGAGATGGACTGCGACGCTGTTGCCCCGCGGATGAAAAACGCCCGCCGTCCAGGCGGACGGCGGGCGGCAAAAAGGCGCGTAAACCTTGAGGATTCAAGGGAGGAGCGGACGGAGATTCCATCTGTTTCCCACGCGAATCCATAATGGGAGCGGTACTGACGTAACTTGCTATTGTGCAATACCTTCCGACACTTCTTGCCCGTTTGCACCATCCCGGTGCTCTGCGGCGCGATCTGTCTGGAAATAAGCGATTTGCTGCGGGTCGGGTAGGCTGGCCCGTGGCGGGAATGGCGTAAGCTTCAGGTCTGGGGCGTGAACTCCGCTCCCTTTTCCCCCAAACTCGTTTCTGGAGGCAAGTTCCTCATGAAGATCCGCGGCCTGCTCGCGGGGTTGCTCGTTGCCGTCTCCCTGAGCGGCTGCACGGGCTCCGTCACGGCGACTGAAGAAGCCACCCGGACCCCCGCCGTTACCGCTCCGTCGCTCGACGAGACGCCGCCGCCGCCCCCGGACACCACGCAGAGCCCGTCGCGCACCGGCGGGGCCATGGGTTCCGGCAACTAGGCCGGAACCAGGGTTCCCGGGGCGCTCAGGGCCGCAACCATCTCGTCGGCCAGGCGCGCCGCGGTGGGCCGGTCGCTGGGCGCCGCCACCCGCGCGCGGGCCCGCACGAAGTCCAGGGCAGCCTCCGCTGCGACGACGATCTTTCCTTCCCGGCGCTCCGCGGCCACGCGGAGCGCTTGCTGTCCGTAGTCCTCGGCCAGCGTCCACTCTCCCAGGCTCGCGGCGCCGTACGCCACGCCCAGCAGGGCGCGCGCGGCCGAATCCGCGCCCGCTCCCGTCGCCAGCAGGGCGTCCAGGCGCTCGCGCGCGCCATGGAAGGCCGTCCTGTCTCCCGCGCCCCCGCCGGACCGCGTGATCATGCTGAGCGCCAGGGCGCGCTCCGCCGGCGCGGGAAAGTGCGGCTCCAGGGCCAGCGCCAGGCGCAGGGCCTCGGGAAAGAGCCCTTCCAGCATCCAGTGGTACGCCACGTCGAATGCCAGGCGCGGCAGCTTGGGGTGCCCGGCGCCGTACGCGTGCATGGAGCGCTCGGCCAGGGCATCGGCGGCGGGGCCGGCGCCCGTCTCGATCTCGGTGACGAACAGGTCGTGGTAGGCGTCGCCCTGCAGGGTGGTCATCCCGTGGCGCAGGGCCGCCTTGAGGCAGCGCCCGTGCGCGCGCTTGGCGGACGGGAAGTTGCCCTTTTGCACCAGCAGGTTGCCCAGGCCGCTGTAGCCCAGGGCGTAGGTGCGCCAGTCCTGGGCTCGGCGCGCCTGCACGATGGCGCGGGCGAACCAGCTTTCGGCGCGGTCGTACTCGGCGCGGCGGCGGGCCAGGCGGCCCACGGCGTACGCCAGGCCGGCGCTCTGCGGCGCGGCCACGGCGGCGGCCTGCGCCCACTCCAGCGCCGTGCCCAGGTGCCCCCGCTGCTCGGCCCACAGGGCAATGCGCCGGCAGGCGTTCACCAGCCGGGACAGCTCCATCCCCACGGGGTTCTCCAGCAGCCGCACCATCACGGAAAGGGGCGCCACGAGCTCGGCGTCCACCTCCAGCCGGGACAGCTCCTCCTCGCGGCGGGCGGCGGAAGGGGCCGCGAACAGCCCCGCGCGGCGCGCCGGGGGGGTGGCGGCCCACGTGGTCACGTTGCGAAGCGCGCTCCACAGGGCCACGCCCAGGTCGCCGGCCACCTCGTCCAGGACGGGGCCGCCGGGCAGGGATTCTGATCCGCGGGTCAATGCGGGGGGAACACGAGTGCGTCGGCCGGCGGAGCGGCGTGGGGCGCGTGGCTGAGTGCTGGCCATCGACGGGCGAGAAAGGCGGATGCGGCGCAACGGTTTACGTCTGTAAACGTTTTCAAGCTGAAAATGTTCCCTCAGATCGTCTTTCGCGCAACCCCTTTGTTGCAAGGAAGGGACGCGCGGGGTGTTCCGAAGGTCACAGGGCGGGCGGTACGGAGGTACGGAGGTACGAAGGATGGACCGCGCCGAACTGCCCTTGCCGGCTATTCCCTATTCCCTGTTCCCTGTTCCCTGTTCCCTGTTCCCTGTTCCCTGCCGTTGCAGGCTGTCCCCCGTCCCCCGCACTCCACGCCGTCCCGCGAGGGAGACGATTCTTGCGCAACCGCCGCGACACGGCATCCGCCGTACATCCACCGCAGCCGGTTTCGAAACGCCATGGCCAACGACAAGCCGTCCTTTACGCGCGAGCTGTTCAACGGCAGTATCGACGACTCCATCCTCTTTCCGTACCCGCGCATCAGCGACGAGGAGGAGGAGCTCGTCACCGGGTTCATCGCGCGTTTGCGGGACTACTGCGAGAGCAGCCTGGACCGCGAATGGATCGATGAGAACGAGCGCATTCCGCCCGAAGCCATCGACGGCCTCAAGCGGATGGGCCTGTTCGGCATCTCCATCCCGAAAGAGTACGGGGGGATGGGGCTGTCGCAGAGCGCGTACTGCCGCGTGTTCGAGTACGTCACGGGGTTCGATCCGGGGCTGGGCATCCTGCTGGGCGTGCACCTGTCCATCGGCATCAAGGGCATCCAGCTGGCGGGCAACGACGCGCAAAAGGCCCTGTATCTTCCGAAAGCCGCCACGGGCGAGTGGATGGCCTCGTTCGCCCTGACGGAGCCCGAGGCGGGGAGCGACGCGGCCGGCATCAAGTCGCGCGCGCTGCCGGCCGGCGACGGGTCCTGGATCCTGAACGGCTCCAAGATCTGGATCGGCAACGGCTCCTTCAGCGAGGTGATCGTGGCCTTCGCGCAGACGCCCGTGGAGCGCAACGGCAAGACGACGGACCGCGTGACGGCCTTCATCCTTCGCCCCGACATGCCCGGCTTCGAGCGGGGGCCGGAGCTGCGGAAGATGGGCGCGCGCGGCTCCAACCAGGCCGAGCTGTACTTCAAGGACGTACGCGTGCCGCCGGAGAACATCCTGGGCGAGGTGGGCGAGGGCTTCAAGATCGCCATGCGCGTGCTGAACTCCGGCCGCCAGGGCCTGTCGGCCGGGGCGGCGGGCGGGGTCAAGCAGAGCCTGCGCCTGGCCACGGACTGGGCGCGGCGGCGCGAGCAGTTCGGGCAGACGCTGGTGAACTACGAGGTCATCCAGGGCAAGCTGGCCGCCATGGCCGCGGACGCGTTCACGGCCGAGAGCGTGGCGTACTTCACCACGGGGCTCAACGACCGGGGGGACGTGGACTACGCCCTGGAATCCGCCGCGGCCAAGGTGTGGAACAGCGACGCGCTGGACCGCGCCGTGGACGAGGTGGTGCAGATCGCGGGCGGGCGTGGCTTCGTGAAGGGCTATCCGTACGAGCGGATGTACCGCGACGCGCGCATCACCCGCATCTTCGAGGGGACCAACGAGATCCTGAGCCTGTTCGTGGGCCTGTCGGGCCTGCAGGGACCAGGCGAGGCGCTCAAGGAGGTGGCCGCGGCCCTGCGCGAGCCCATCCGGCAGATCGGCCTGCTGACGGACTTCGCGGCGGACCGCGTGCGGTTGGCCCTGGGGCGGGGCGAGCCGGCGCTGGAGGCGGACGTGCATCCGCGGCTGCAGACGCACTTCGATTACCTGGTGGAGCACACGCGCGACCTGCGCCTGGCGGCGGAGCGGGCGCTGCGGCGTCACGGCAAGCGCATCACCGAGCGGCAGTTCGTCGTCACGCGGCTGGGGGAGATGGCCATCGAGCTGTACGTGCGCGCGGCCACGCTGTCGCACACGCAGGCGCTGCTGCGGGCGCGTGAGCGGGGGATGAAGGTGGCGCCGCCGTTCACCAGCACGCGCCAGCCGCTGGACGACGAGTCCGTGCAGCGCGTGCTGCGCCTGTGCGACCTGGCCTGCCAGCGCAGCGGCCTGCGCTTTCGGGCGGCGCGCGAGGCGCTCAACGGCAACCGCGACGACCTGGTGCGCGCCGTGGCGCAGGACGTGATCGCGCAGACGGACGCGCCCACGGACACGCGGCCCATGGGCGAGCAGGGCCGCGCGGCCGTTTCGAGGGAATAGGGAGTAGGGAATAGGGAATAGCCTGCAACTGCGGGGACAGGGGACAGGGTACAGGGGACAGCCTGCAGCGGCGGGGCGGGGGAGGGAATGACGGCTGGAGGCGGGCATCGCGCCGGCAGCAGCCCGCCCCTCCCCCCGGCCCCCTCCCCGCTCGTTCCTCGCGGAGAGGGGGAGAACGGCGGCTCCCGTCCGGATACCTCCAACCTCCCCCAGGGGTTTTGGGGGAGGGCGAGCCTCGGCGAGCGGAGGGGGCGCCCGCACGAACGTCGCCTCTGTGCACGAGCTCTCGTTTCCGCTGTTCTACGCCGTTGCCCGCTATTCCCTATTCCCTATTCCCTATTCCCTGCCGTTCCGGCACGTTCCCTGCCTTCTCGCAAACCCGGAAAACTCAACCCGGAGGAGCCCATGTCGTCTTTCGGAACATACCTGCTCGGCTTTATCGTCCTGATCGTGGGGCTCGCCATCGCGGCCTCGCTGCTGGGCGTGCCGACCACCTGGATCGCCGTGGGCGCCATCGTGCTCATCGGCATCGGCATCATCTCGGCCACCAGCCGCACCAAGCCGCGCGACCCGCCGCCGCCCGGCGGGTACTGAGCCGACGCCCGCGACGGCTTCGCGCGCGCGCCCGCCCCGGCCAGCCCGGGGCGGGCGCCGTTTCACTTTCAGCTTGCGAGGAACCATGCCGGACGGAGTGCCCGCGCAGTACCCCATCGAAGTGGCCTGGGAAGGCGGAATGCGCTGGCGCGGCGGCCCCGCCGGGGGCCCCACCCTGCTGATGGACGGGACCAAGGAGCAGGCGCCCAGCCCCGTGGACGCCCTCGTGGCCTCCATCGCCGCGTGCAGCGCCATCGACGTCGTGGACTACCTGGAAAAGCGCCGCACGCCCGCCACCACCGCCCGCGTGTCCGTCCGCTTTTCCCGTGCGCCCGAGCCGCCGCGCCGGCTCACGGACCTGCACCTCACCTTTCACGTGGCCACGGATTCGCCCCGCGAGCACGTGGAGCGGGCCGTGAAGCTCTCGTTCGACAAGTACTGCTCCGTCGCCAACTCGCTCGCGCCCGACATCCGCACGTCGTGGGACATCGAGCTCAGCCCGCCCATGGGCGGCGAGTAGCGCTTGTTGGCCGCTTCAGCTCCAGCCGCGGGGGCGGCGCGAAGACGCGTGATCACGTTGCAGGGGCGTTTTCGCCCGCCCGGCCGGCGTTCGTACATCCTTTCCAACATCGGCGCCCGTACTTCCCTCTCAGGGTCGGCGCCGGCCGTGGGCGGGCAAGGACGGTTCGTCCCTCCTGCCGTCCCGTTCGTCACACGAATCTATGCCGATGAGGGCGGGCTCGTTACTTTACGGCCCTGATTCGGGTGCCGATAGTAACGCCATGTCGTTTGAGGAGCGAAATGGAAGTCGTCTGCATGCACTGCCGGAAGCTCAGGACCCCGCGCGGCCGCTGGGCGCAGGTCCCCGAGGAGCGCATCCTGGAGCTGCGCAACCGGGGCGCGCTGACGTACGGCAGCTGCTTTTCCTGCACGCGCGAGCTCTTTGGGCTCAAGCCCGACCAGCGCACGGAGACGCAGGTAGACCGCTAGCGCCCGGGCACCCGCCGGACCTATTGTGCATCAACCTTGCATAAGGTTTGTGCAACCCGAGTCCGCGAGTGCTCTCGATGTCTTTCCCGCCCCACGATCCCACGGAGAACGCCCGGCTGCTCGTGCGTGCGCGCGCCCTGCGCCTGCACACGCGCGAGGTGCTGGAGCGCGCCGGTGCCCTGCGCCGCCACGCGAACGCGCTGCTCGCCCGGTCCAGCGAACTGCGCCTGCGCGGGGAGGTGTGGCGGACGGCCTTGCGCGGGCCCCTGCCGGACGTGGATCATCCGCATCCCGAGGACGTGGCGGAGGCGGCGGAGGAGCGGGCGTGGTACCGTGCGCAGGTGCGGCAGATCCTGGCCGCCGGCTGGACGCGCGCCGAGCTGGCGGACATCGGCATCCGCGAGGGGCTGCTGGAGGAGCTGGGGCTGCAGTGGCCCGCGGAGGCCGCCTGATCCGCCGCCCGGCTACGCTCCGGGAACGTCGATGAACTCCGCCGGGACGGTGTCCGCCAGCCACACGCCGTTGTCGCTGCGGTAGAATGCGTGTCCCGCCGCGTGCATGGCCCCGGCCCGCACGTGCAGCACCACGGGACGCCCGTGCCGCCTGCCCACGGCGACGGCCGTCGGCTCGTCCGCGGAAAGGTGCACGTGCGTGCGGTTTCCCGGCCGCAGCCCCTCGGCGCGGATGGAGTCCAGGTTGCGGTCCGCCGTGCCGTGGAACAGCACCTCCGGCGGCTCGACGGGATCCAGCCCCAGCTCCACCTTGACGGAGTGCCCCTGGCTGGCGCGGATGCGCTTGCGGTCCGGGCTGTAGGCAAAGCGCTTCTTGTTGTTCTCCGCCACCACGCGGTCCAGCGTGGCCCGGTCCAGCCCCACGCCGGCGCGCCGCGCGGCCCGCATCAGCGCCTCCACGTCCACCCATCCCGCCTCGTCCATCTCCAGGCCGATGGACTCCGGCGCGTGCCGCAGCACCCGGCTCAGGAACTTGCTCTTTCGCACC
>NZ_DASURI010000196.1:0-16878 GCF_036280135.1 Longimicrobium sp. | reverse complement strand
CTGCTCATCAGCGAGACGGAGTACCGCCACCAGGTGGAGGGCGACATCGAGCCCTTCCGCGGGCTGCTGCTGGCGCTGTTCTTCATGACCATCGGCATGGAGATCGACGTGCGCCTGCTGCTGGACAACGCGGGCATTGTCGTGGCCGGGCTGCTGGCCGTGGTGCTGGTGAAGACGGCCGTCATCACGGGGCTGGCGCGGCTCTTTGGCCAGCCCACGGGGACGTCCGTCTACGTGGGGTTCAGCCTGGCGCAGGGCGGCGAGTTCGCGTTCGTCCTCTTTACCCTGGCCATGACGGGCGGCGCGCTGTCGGAGGGCGTGGGCGGCCTCGCGCTGCTGGTGGTGGCCATGTCCATCGCCGTCACGCCGCTGCTGCTGCGGCTGGGGCGCACGGCATCGGAGCGGCTGCGGCGGGCGGGCGCCGGCGACATGGGCGACCTGGACCGCGAGGCGCGCGACCTTCGCAAGCACGTCCTCATCCTGGGGCTGGGCCGCGCCGGGCGCACGGTCGTGCGCGTGCTGGAGGCGCACGGGACGGAGTACGTGGGGCTGGACCTGGATCCCGACACGGTGGCGAGCGACCGCGAGCGGGGGCTGCCCGTGTTCTACGGCGACGGCACGCGGGCGGAGGTGCTGCGGGCGGCCGGCCTGTCCCGCGCCGCGGGCGTGGTGGTGACGCTGGATGACCCGTCGTCCGCCACTCGGGCCGTGCGGGCCATCCGCGCGGAAGATTCCGACATCCCCATCATGGTGCGTGCGCGCGACACGGGGCAGTGCGGCCCGCTGGCCGTCGCGGGCGCCACGGGTGTAATCCCGGAGCTGGTGGAAGGCAGCCTGCAGCTGGGCGGGCGGATGCTGCTGGCGCTGGGCGAGTCCCGCGACGAGGTGGACGCCGCCCTGGCCGACCTGCGCGAGAACAGCTATTCGCGACTCATCGACCTGCCGGCGCCCAGCGGTGGGTCGGCAGACTCCGAGCCCGCCGCCGTGGCCGCCACCTCCGCGGACGTGGGGACGGAGGCGCTCGGCACACGGGCCCTGTAGCGCGAGCGGCTGGATCGGGCGGATTGGGCGGATCGAGGCGGATCGGGTCGAGGCGGGTCGAGACGGATTGGGCGGATCGAGGCGGGTCGAGGCGGATCGAGGCGGATCGAGGCGGATCGAGGCGGATCGGATCGGATCGGATCGGATCGGATCGGATCGGGTCGAGGCGGGTCGAGGCGGGTCGAGGCGGATCGGAGCGGATCGGAGCGGATCGGAGCGGATCGGCGCGGATCGGGATGGATCGGGATGGATCGGGATGGATCGGGATGGATCGGGATGGATCGGGATGGATCGGGATGGATCGGATCGGATCGGATCGGATCGGATCGGGATGGATCGGCAGATTCCGTAGCGGAGGTACGGAGTCCGCGCCGGAGCGAATGAATTCGCCGCTGGAACGGCACGAAGTCCGCCTGCGCGGACTGCCCCAGCAAAAGGCCGCCCCGGTGCACCGGGGCGGCCTTTGATGCGGTTGAAGCCCTGTTCGCAGAGCGCGTCAGCGCGAGACAGGGCTTATGGTGGTCCCAGCGGCGGGTTCACCCGCTCAGGCCGGGAGCCCGCCTCCGGCTCCGATCCCGGACCGGCGTGATCCGCCGTTGCAGGCTGTCCCCTGTCCCCCGCCGTTCCGGCCGTTCTACTCCCCCCGCCGGTCCGCGATGGCCTCGATCCGCGCCACGATCTTCTCCCGGTGCTCCTCGCCGCGCAGGATGATCAGGATCGTGTCGTCGCCGCCCAGCGTGCCCACGATCTCGGGCCATCCCTCCGCGTCGATGGCCACGGCGATGGGCTGCGCGCCGCCCACGAGCGTCTTGAGCACCAGCAGGTTGCCCACGCCGTCCGCGCCCACGTACAGCGCCGGCAGCAGCCGCCCCAGCGTGGGCGACGTGTCCGCGCCGCCGGAAGGGATGGCGTACGCGCTGCCGCCCTGGCCGTCCGGCGCCTTGACCAGCCCCAGCGTGCGGATGTCGCGCGAGAGCGTGGCCTGCGCCACCTCGATCCCCCGTTCGGCCAGCAGCTCGCGCAGGGCCTCCTGCGAGGGGACGCGGCGGTTGCGGATGAGCTCCAGGATGGCGGCGTGTCGGGGCAGCTTCACGTGTCTGGACGCGCGGATTGAGGTCGGTCTGGGCAGAACGCGCAATATACGCCCGTTGCGGCGCCGCGACCAACGGCAGCTGCTTTCTCACGCGGAGGGAGCAGGGGCAGCAGCGTACCCCGGTAGGGCGCGGGGACCGAGATCCTGCCGTGGATCCGACCTCGCGACGGTCAGTCCGCGGGGCGCGCGTCCAGCTCGGCGAGCAGCTTCTTGGGGGCGACGGCGCGATACGAATCCTCCAGCCGCTCGCGCAGGTCGTCCGGCGTGGCGGCGGACAGGCGTGCCAGCACGTACTCGTAGTCGCGGTAGTGGTCCGTGACGTGGAACACCTCCGGGCGCGCCTCCACCAGGTACGCCCGTTCGTAAAAATTGCAGCGCAGCACGAGCGTGTCGCCGTCCTCGCGCAGGCGGACGAACGTCTTGCGCCGCACCTGGAACGCCGGCGTGCCGTACGACGTACCCTCTTCCACGCCGGGCAGCGCCAGCGCCATCCGCCGCACCTCGTCGAACGTCATCCGCACCTCCGGGCTGGTTAAAGGCATCAATCCGCGCCGGATGATACGGGGCGGAGCCGCGCGGCACCATTTTTCGCGGGTTTGCGGTGCTGCGCGCGAGTGGGCGAAGAAATTGCTTCCCGTGAGGAACGGCTGCGCGCCAACGCCCCGGGACCGGCGCGCATCGAACAAATTGCCGCCCGCGAGGCGTGCACGGTGGCAATCCGCCGCGCAAAGGTGTAGGCTGTCCGCTCGCGGCGCCGCGCCTGCCCCGCGAACCCCGTCCCAAGGCCATGCGCGCGTGGCCGAGTATCATTCGAGATTTCGCGAGAGAGTAAGGAGAGTCCAGTGCCCTCCAAGAGCCGTTCCCGCCACAACCCCGTTCTCCTGTTCGGGCGCAACTTCCTCAAGCATCCGCGCATGCTGGGCAGCGTCATTCCCAGCTCGCGCTTTCTGATTCAGCAGGTGCTTGCCCCGGTGGACTGGAACCGGGCCCGCGTTCTGGTGGAGTTCGGCCCCGGCGTGGGCACCATCACCAAGGACATCCTCAAGAAGATGCACCCGCAGGCCCGGCTCATCGCCATCGAGATGAACCAGGACTTCGTGGGCTACCTGCGCGAGACCATCCACGATCCGCGCTTCGAGGTGGTCAACGGCTCCGCCGCCGACATCGGCACGGTGCTGGCGGACCGCGGCCTGGGCAGCGCGGACTACGTGTTCAGCGGAATCCCGTTCAGCACCATGCCCGAGGACGTGCGCGTCTCCATCGTGCAGAGCACGGCCGACGCGGTGTCCAAGGACGGCGCGTTCGTCGTGTACCAGTTCTCGCCCAAGGTGCGGTCATACCTGGAGCGCGCGTTCGCCAGTGTGGACGTGGGATTCCAGGCGTTGAACGTGCCGCCCGCGCAGGTCTTTGTCTGCCGCCCGCACCGCAACGGCAACGGCCGCGGCAAGTGATCCGCACCGGGTGATCTCACGCGTGCCGCCGTCCTGAGCCGACGCGGGGGAGCAGCCCCTCGTCGACTCGCGACCTCCCCCGCCCGCGCGGGGGAGGTTTTGTTTTGCGGGTGCGGCGGGTCGGCGTGACGCAACGGATTCAGACAGGCGGATCGAATCCACCTTCCACCCGGGATGGCCGAGATCCAGCCGGAGCGGGTAAACCCGCCGCAACGACTGCGGAAAGCCTCACAAACTGCGTGAGGCTTCAACAGACCGGGGGCGGCGTCGGTGCACACCGGCCGACCTTCGCTGGGGCAGTCCGCGCAGGCGGACTTCGTGCCTTTCCAGCGGCGAATTCATTCGCTCGTCTCGGAGCCGGCGCCGCTGCATCTCCCCATCCTCCCCATCCTCCCCATCCTCCCCATCCTCCCCGTTATCCGGCCGCGACACGGGCGCGCTGTTCAACGGACGGCGCGTGGTTTACATTATCCGCCATTCAGAGACGTTTCCGCTGCTCCGCCCCGGCCGCGCGCTCCGCGCGTCCGATCATACTCCCCATTCCGCTAAGCAGGTGTCCTGATGATCCGTCGTCGGTTCTCCCGCGCCGTGCACGCCCTCGGCGCGCTCCTGCTCCTCGCCGGCACGGGCGCGTGCGAGGCGCCATCCGGTGCGCAGCGCACCCTGACGGGCGTGGACGGCCCGTCGCTGGTCGTCATCCCCGGCAAGGGCACGGCCGCCACGCTGGACGTGGCCAGCTGGAACATCGAGTGGTTCGGCTCCACGGGGGGCGGGCCCACCAACGAGACGCTGCAGTCGCAGAACGCCCGCGACGTCATCCTGGGCACGGACTTCGACATCTGGGGCGTGGCCGAGATCACGGACCAGACGGCGTGGAACAACCTGGAGTCGCAGCTCACGGGCTACACGGGCTTTTTGGCCGGCGAGTCCGTCGTCACCAGCGGGTCCACCTACTACAGCGCCGGCGAGCAAAAGGTGGGCATCCTGTACCGCAGCAGCATCGCCACGCTGCTGGGCGCCAAGGTCATCCTCACGGCCAACGACACGGACTTCGCCGGCCGCCCGCCCCTGGAGGTGCGCCTGCGCGTGACGCTCAACGGCACCACGGAGGACGTCGTCGTCATCGTGCTGCACATGAAGGCCTTTGACGACCTGGCCGGCTGGCAGCGCCGGCAGGCCGCGTCCACGGCCCTCAAGACGTACCTGGACACCACCTGGCCCACGCAGAAGGTGATCGTCGTGGGCGACTGGAACGACGACGTGGACACCAGCATCACGTCCGGCCAGGCGTCGCCGTACCAGAACTTCGTGAGCGACGCGGCGGACTACGCGTTCCCCACCCGCGCGCTGTCGCTGGCCGGCGTAACGTCCACGACGAGCTTCAGCGACATGATCGACCACCACCTCAACACCAACGAGCTCAACGCCACGCTGGTGGCCGGCAGCGCCGAGGTGTACCGGGTGGATTCGTACATCTCCAGCTACGACGCCAGCACGAGCGACCACTATCCCGTGCTCAGCCGCTACACCTTCGGCAGCGGCACGGGCGGCGGCACGGGGAGCGTGACGGTCACCTCGCCCAACGGTGGCGAGTCGTGGGCCGGCGGCAGCACGCAGGCCATCACCTGGACGTCGTCGGGCGTGACGAACGTCAAGCTGGAGTACACGCTGAACGGCTCCACGTGGAGCGTGATCTCCAGCACGGCCGCGTCCGCCGGCAGCTACGCCTGGACGGTGCCCAGCTCCGCGACCACGACGGCCAAGGTGCGCGTGACGGACGCGTCGGCCGCGACGGTGACGGACGCGAGCAACGCGAACTTCACCATCACCACGTCCACGACGCCGGCCAACGTGATCATCAACGAGATCATGGCCAACGAGCCGGGGAGCAACACGGCGGCGGAGTTCGTGGAGATCGTGAACGTGGGCGGCACCTCCATCTCGCTCGCCGGGTGGACGCTGAGCGATGGCGCGGGGGTGAAGCACACGTTCGCGGCGGGCACCACGCTGGCGGCGGGCAAGGCCATCGTGGTCTACGGCGGATCGGCGGCGATCCCGTCGGGGATGACGAACGCCGTGGCGGCGTCCACGGGGACGCTGGCGCTGGGCAACAGCGGCGACAGCGTGATCCTCAAGAACGGGACGACGACGGTGAACAGCTACACGTATCCGTCGTCGCTCAGCGGCACGGACGGCGTGTCGATGAACCGCAGCCCCGACGCGACCGCGACCGGCACCTTCGTGCTGCACACGGCGCTGGGCTCGCTGACCTCCTCCGCCGGCACGCGCGCCAACGGCACCGCGTTCTGAACGGCGGGCTGCGGGTACGAGGGTACGTTGATCGGATGATGCACATCGGCCCCGCGCGTCGCGTTGACGCGCGGGGCCGATGTGTTTGGCGGGATGCCGGCGGTCCGACGGCGCGGATCTGATGTGCACCGATCGCCGTGCGCCGAGTCGATGGGCGTCGATCAATTCGTGCCCGTGATCGCCGTCCCCGCGCCGAGCGAATGAATTCGCCGCTGGAAAGGCACGAAGTCCGCCTCCGCGGACTGCCCCAGCGAAGGTCGGCCGGTGTGCACCTGTGCCCACCACACCGCCGGGTGACAGCGTGCGTTGGCGGTTGAAGCCCTGTTCGCAGAGCGCGTCGGCGCGAGACAGGGCTTACCGCTGTCCCAGCGGCGGCTTTAGCCGCTCAGGCTGGGGCGGTGCCGCTCAGGCTGGGGCGCCGCCGCCCTGCGCGGAATCGCCGCCCTGCGTATCGGCCGGCTCCGCCTTCGTCGGCGCCTCGCCGCCCAGTTTGCGGACGACGTCGTCGATCTCGTGGGTGCCGTCGATGACGAACACCACACCGGGCGTCTGGATCACGTCCGGCAGCGGCGTGCCGGGCGCGGGCTCGCCGGACAGCGTCATCAGCCCCGCGTGGTCCGTGCCCAGCTCCAGCTCGTCCGCCGAGCCCAGCATGCCCTGCGACTCTTCGCCGCGCAGCTTGCCCCGCTTGATCTTGACCCCGTTGGGAAGCGTGACGCCGCTGCGGATGACGGGGTAGTACGCGCCCGCCGTCACGTTGCTGGCGCCGGTGACGATCTGCAGTGTCTGCTCCGATCCGTCGTTCACCACGCAGACCTTCAGCCGGTCGGCGTTGGGGTGCTGCGTGACGGACTCCACGCGCGCCACCACCACGGGCCGCAGCAGCTCCGCCAGCGGCACGGTGCGCTGCACGTCGAAACCCGCGGCGCGCAGGCGCTCGGCGATCTGCTCCGGGTCGTCGGGAAGGGACGGGACGCGGTGGCGGAGAAGGGTCTGGCTGACGTTCACGGGACGGCTCCCTCGGCGGTTCGGGTGATTGCGTGCGCCCCAACCTATCCGCTCCACCCACGCCCGGCGAGTGATGATGCATCCGGTGCTGATCGACAGCCCCCATTCCCGACGATAGATTTTCATCCGCAACGCAGGGTTCCCGTCCCACTCCCCCCCTTTGGAGATCGTGATGCGCAAGCTGACGCTGGACCTGGAAGCACTGAACGTGCAGGCGTTCGAGACCACGCCGCGCCCGGAGACGTCGCGCGGTACCGTGCACGGGCACAACTCGTACGACCGGCCGTGCTCCATGGAGTGCCCCAGCATGTACAACGAGGCCACCACCTGCCAGGTCTCGGACCTGGGCAGCTGCGTGGCGACCTGCGCCTCGTGCGTGGCGAGCTGCTATGGTCCCGCCACGTGCGTGACGTGCCAGGGCACTGCCTGCGAGGAGCCCTGGTAAGCTCCGTTCCGCGGTGATGAAACGGCTCCCCGTCCAGCAAAGGGCGGGGAGCCGTTCCGCATGGCTTCCAGGGCCGGTTTGCGGATGCGGAGCGCCCGCGGTAAGCTGTGCGCGCGATTTGGACCCGAGAACCGTACCGAGTTTTCCTGGAGACCGTAGTGGAGCAGGCCCAGAAAGAGCAGATCGAGCGTCACCTGCACGCGGCGCGCAAGATCATGCACGACGCGCTCAAGCAGTGCCGCGAAGAAAAGATCAACCCCGCGGCGGTGGCCCAGGTGCTGGGCGAGAACGCGGTGATGCTGATGATCCGCAACTTTGGCCCCGACGCCGGCAAGCACTTCAGCCGCAGCCTGGCCGAGGAGGCCACACGGATGGCGCACTTCTACAAGACCGAAGTGCAAAAGCCGGCGGACTGATCCACGTCCGCGAGTCCCTGCCGAGCGACTGAAGTCGCCGCAACGACCGCGGAAAGCCTCACAAACGGCGTGAGGCTTCAACTGATGGAACTGCAGATCGGCTTCGCCCCAGCAACCGCAGTTCTCCCCCTCCCTCGCGAAGCGGGGGGGGAGGGGGCCCTTCGCGGGGGAGAGAGTACCCGCTCACACGCTCCAGCCCCGGAGCCCGGGACGAAGTTCTTCCCTCTCCGCGAGGAACGATCGGGGAGGGGCGGGCGGCTCCCGGCGCGAACCACTTCACCGGATGATCCCCGTCCGCCCATCGGCCCCGGCCCTCCCACGAGGTGCCGGGGCCGATCCGCTGATCCGTATCCGTATCCGCAGCCGCGTGACTGCGCCCCCTCACGAGCCCGCGATTCCCGCACCCCGGGCACCCCGCCCGACGGGCCCCGCCCGCCATCGCCCGCTATTCCCTATTCCCTATTCCCTATTCCCTATTCCCTGCCGTTCCGGGCTGGCGTGCAACTTGAATTCGCGCCCTTGCAGAGTCCGCATTCCGCGCACTCGAGACACCCCCCCGACTGACCGATGAACGATCGGAGCTCCACGACGGATGGGCACCCCGAGGAAGCCCGCAGCACGTCCCGGCTGCCGGGCACGGCGGCCAGCAACGACGCGGACATCCCCAATCCCACGGAGCTGCAGTACCACCTGTTCGTGGAGCGGGTGCGCGACTACGCCATCTTCCTGATGGACCCCAACGGCATCATCAGCCACTGGGGCGAGGGCGCCACGCGGATGAAGGAGTTCACCCCCGAGGAGGTGGTGGGCAAGCACCTGGGCATGCTGTATCCCCCCGGCGGCGCCGAGGACGGCAAGCCCGAGGACCACATCCGCATCGCCAAGGAAACGGGCGAGTACGTGGGCGAGGGCATGCGCCTGGCCGGAAGGCGCGGCCTGTTCCCCGCCCGCGTCACGCTCACGGCGCTGCGCCGCGACGGCCGGCTGATCGGATTTTCCAAGGTCACGCAGGACATGACGGAGCAGCGGCGCGTGGAAGCGCGGCTGCAGGAGGCCCTGCGCGCGGCCGAGAGCGCCAACGCCGAAAAGTCGCGGTTCCTGGCCACCATGAGCCACGAGATCCGCACGCCCATCAACGCCGTGCTGGGCTACGCCGACCTGCTGCACCTGGGCATCAGCGGCACGCTCAACGAGGCGCAGCGGGGATACGTGGAGCGCATCCGCGCCAGCGGCAGCCACCTGCTGACCCTGATCGAGGACGTGCTGGACTTCGCGCGGGTCGAGGCGGGGCGGATGGACGTGCACGCCGAGCAGCACCCCGCCGCCGACGCGGTGGAGGCCGCGCTGGGCCTGATCCGTCCGCAGGCCGCCGCCGCGGGGCTGGAGGTGGAGGTGGCGTGCGGCGCGGACGTCACGTACTGGGCGGACGAGCGGCGCGTGCGGCAGGTGCTGGTGAACCTGCTGGGCAACGCCATCAAGTTCACCCCCGCCGGCGGGCGCATCCGCGTGACCTGCGGCCGCGCGCGCCCCGCTCCCGACGCCGTGCTGCCCGAGCGCGGCGAGGACGCGTGGACGTTCATCCGCGTGGAGGATTCGGGGATCGGCATTGCCGCGGAGCAGATGGGGACGGTGTTCGAGCCGTTCGTGCAGGTGGACAGCGCGCTCACGCGCGTGCACCAGGGCAGCGGCCTGGGGCTGGCCATCAGCCGGCGCCTGGCCCGGCTGATGGGCGGCGACCTGACCGTGCGCAGCCGCGAGGGGCAGGGCTCCGCCTTTTCCCTCTGGCTGCACGCCGACGCGCCCGCGCCCGACGTGCGCGCGGACGAGACCGGGCGCGTGCCGGGCGCCTCGCTCACGCGCGTGGGCCACCACCTGAGCGTGAACGCGCCCCCCATCGTGCGGGCGTACACGGAGCGCCTGCGCGTGGACCCCGTGACCCCCGCCGCCCGGACGCGCACGCGCTCGGAGCTGGAGGACCACATGGGCACGCTGCTCACCGACCTGGCGCAGACGCTGGTGCTGGTGGAGGAAGACGGCCCCGACGCCCCCGAGACGGCGCACGACGGCAGCGACGTGCAGCGCCTGCTGGCCGAGCGCCACGGCCGCCAGCGCCGCCGCCTGGGGTGGAGCGAGGAGGGGCTGCGGCGCGACTACGAGATCATCCGCGAGGAGGTGGAGACGGTGCTGCTGGCCGCCCACGAGGTCGCCACGGAAGACGCCCTGCGCGAGGCGCTCCCCATCATCCAGCGGCTGCTGGGACGTGCCGCGAACATCTCCCTGGAAGCCTACCGCACCGCGGGAGGCGACGGCCCGTAACGAGCGGCGCAGGTCGGCGCGCCGGCCCGCGCGCGTCCGTTGCCGGGTGCGGGGGCCGGGTCAGGCCGTGGGAAAGCGTCCGGCGTACTTCTGGATCCACTCCGCGGCCGCCTGCTGCGCGTCGAGCTCGCGGCCTTCCTGCTCGTGGACGTCCTTGCGGTACTTCTCGATGGTGCACACCTGCTCCACCATCCGCGCCCGGAACGTGTCGGCCGCGTCCAGGAACTGCACCCCCACGAGGTAGCGGTCGCCCTCGGGCCGGCACCACACCACGCGCGCGTGCGCCTCGAACGGCGGGTCCACCTCGGGGATGCGCACCTCGATGGTGCCTTCCGCGTCCAGGCACGCGTCGGAGACGAACGCCAGCCCGCCCTCGCTCACGTTGGTGCCGTGCTGCACGACGGCCTGGGCCCCCGGCACGGCCCGCACCTCGATGGGCACGTCCGCCGTGTGCCGGATGAAGCGGCGGGGATTCGTGGCGGTGTCGGTCATGCCGCGTCCGCCAGGGCCAGGGCATCGTTCGCGCGCTCCACGAACGCGGCGATCGACTGGACGATGGAATGCGCGGCGAAACGAGTCGCGGCCTGGGGGGGGATCTTCCGCAGGAACGCGTCGCGGTCCATCCCCACGTCCGCCAGCAGCCGGTCCAGCACGGCGCGCGGGCGGAACTCGCCTTCGATCTTCTCCCGCTCCGTGAGCTCCCGGCCCAGGATGCACGCCAGTGCGTCGTGATCGCTGAACAGCACCGCCTCCACCTGTGGAACGGCCATCAGCACGTCGGCCGGGCATCCCGGAAAGTCACCGGCCGGCACGAGGTAGCGGTAGGTGGATTCCTGCTCCCAGATGTTCTCCGGCTCCACGGAGTCGGAATCCAGAACCACGATCACCGGCTCGTTCCACTCGTGCAGCACCGTGTTTCCCCGCAGCGCGGCACCCGTCTTACGGCCGCCCTGCAGGACCCCGTGCTCGGGCAGGTCCAGGGTGGCCAGCAGCTGCTTCAGCAGGTCGGCGTTGAACGGAGTCTCGGCCATGACCCAGGGCATCATCGTCTCGCCTCCCGTGAGATGTCGTACTTCATCATCCCGTGTTCCACACTGTGTCGGTGGCGCATCACCAGGCCTCTTGAAAGATCCTCGTGCTCGAGATGGTACGCAATGTCGTTACCATCCCAGAGCAGGATGGCCTGCGGCGCAACGAACCTGCCCAGCACGGTCGCCTGCAGCGTGAATCCGCCGCGACTGAACAGCAGCCCGATTGCGCCGCCCGGCCGGCTGAGCAGCTGGTTCCGCAGCTTGGCGATAGCGCCGATGCTGAGCGGCGCCGCCGTGTCCTTGCACTCCACGATGCACGACAGGCCGTGCACGTGCACCGCGCCGTCGATCTGCTCCACCACCTCGTTTCCGACACGGACCACGTAGGGCCAGACGACCTCGGCCCCGCTGAGCTCGAAGGCGCGCAGCACCAGGTGCTCCAGGGCGCGGCCGGGCGGCCAGCCGGCGGCGGTGCCCTGCTCGATCTCACGCCACAGCCGCCGCAGGCCGGGCCAGCCCAGCTGCCGTGCGCGGCGCACGTACTCCACGGACATCGTCCCCCCGGCTCCAAGGCGAACGTGGGTGTTCATCCTGTTCGGAACGCAACGGTAACTGAACAAAGAATCCAGGTCCATTGGGGAGCGGAAATTCGTCGGAAAGGTGTCTCCCGGGCGGCGCCAAAGGGGCTGGCACTTGCGCGGACGGACCGGGTGCGTTATCCTCCTCGTCGCACCTCACGGGTGCCGCGGCGAGTTGCAGCGATTGCTCCGCGTTATAAATGTGCTAAACCGCTCGCGGGGGCCCCGCAGCGGATGGTACGCTGCGGGGCCCCGTTCGTTTTTGAGAATCGACTGGATCCCGGCCCGGGAAGTCCCCGGGCGGCGCGAGCGCTTTGACCGACAGCTTGGCGGGCTCGCACCAGCAACGGGAGATCGCCTAAAGCGTCGACGGGCCTGCCGTCCTGACCGACGGCCGGCCCATTTTTGTCGGTCCCATCACCGTTCCAACCGCGAGACCCGAGCATGAGCACCGTTCTCCCCGAGACCGAAGCCCCGGCGGCCGTCACCTACACCTTCACCAGCGAGTCGGTGTCCGAGGGGCACCCCGACAAGGTGTGCGACGCCATCGCCGACAGCATCCTGGACGCGCACCTGGCGCAGGATCCGGCCAGCCGCGTGGCGTGCGAGGTGCTGGTCAAGGAGAGCAACGTGGTGCTCGCCGGCGAGATCACCAGCAACGCGCAGGTGGACCTGGACGCCGTCGTCCGCGAGGCCATCCGCGAGATCGGCTACACGGACGCCGACCAGCCCTTCCGGGCCGACGACGTCGCCATCACCTCGTTCCTGAGCGCGCAGGCCGGCGAGATCGCCCAGGGCGTGGACGTGGAGACGAGCCTGTCGGGCGACCAGGGCGCGGGCGACCAGGGCATCATGTTCGGCTACGCCACGGACGAGACGCCGGAGTACATGCCGCTGCCCATCCTGCTGGCCCACCGCCTGGCCCGCGTGCTGGCCCAGCACCGCAAGGCCGGCACGGTCAGCTGGCTGCGCCCGGACAGCAAGACGCAGGTGTCGGTGGTGTACGACGGCAACACGCCCGTGGCCGTGACCGACGTGCTGGTGAGCACGCAGCACACGGCGGACGTGGAGCGCGACGCCATCCGCCACTTCGTGGCCACGACGGTCATCCCCGAGGGGCTGGGCGGCTGGTACAGCGACGAGCTCAAGATCCTCGTGAACCCCACCGGCAGCTTCGTGCAGGGCGGCCCGTCGGCCGACGCGGGTGTGACGGGGCGCAAGATCATCGTGGACACGTACGGCGGCATGGGCCGTCACGGCGGCGGCGCGTTCAGCGGCTAGGACCCGTCCAAGGTGGACCGCATCGGCGCGTACTTCTGCCGCTTCGTGGCGCGTGAGATCGTCCGCGCGGGGCTGGCCAAGCGCGCCGAGGTGCAGGTGGCGTACGCCATCGGCATGGCGCAGCCGGTCTCCGTGAAGGTGGACACGTTCGGCACGGGCGACGCCCGCGCGGCGGCCGAGTTCGTCAAGAACGGCTTCGACTTCCGCCCGCGCGCCATCATCGAGCGGCTGGACCTGCTGCGTCCGTTCTACCGCGAGACCACCAACTACGGCCACTTCGGCAAGGCCGAGCTGCCCTGGGAGCAGGCGCGCTGAACGGCGTGCTTGACAGGCTTCGCCCCGCGAAGCCACTGTAGGAAAGACGGGCGCGGCTGATCCGCCGCGCCCCAACGTGGAATCGAACCGACCGAGCGACTGACGATGGCCCTTCGCGCCGCGACGATGTGCATGTGCTGCATGTGTCTGTGCGTCCTCCCCCCGGGAGAGACGGACGGGCGCGCGCGTGCATGCAGGTCGCACGACAGCGCGAGATAAGCCGGACGCACCTCGGCTGATCGAACCCGCCCGGCCCTCTCCCCACGGAGAGGGCCGGGCTTTTTTTCGTCCGCACCACACCATTCGAGAACGGAGCAGAAGCAGATGAGCATCATCGACCAGGACGCGCCCGCCAAGCTGGGACTGGGCACCCGCGCCGTGCACAGCGCGCAGGAGATCGCCGACCCGGCCACCAACGCCCGGGCCGTGCCCATCTACGCCACGACGTCGTACGTATTCAACGGGCCGGACCACGCCGCCAGCCTGTTCGGACTCCGCGAGTTCGGCAACATCTACACGCGGATCATGAACCCCACGACGGACGTGTTCGAAAAGCGCATCGCCGAGCTGGAGGGCGGCACGGCGGCGGTGGCCGTGGCCAGCGGGCAGGCCGCGCAGACGCTGGCCCTGCTGAACCTGGCGCAGGCGGGCGACAGCATCGTCGCGTCCTCCTCGCTCTACGGCGGCACGTTCACGCTGCTCAAGTACACGCTGGGCCGGCTGGGCATCACCACGCGCTTCGTGGACGGCAACGATCCGCAGTCCTTCGCGGACGCCATCGACGAGACGACCAGGGCGGTCTACGTGGAGACCATCGGCAACCCGCGGCTGGACGTGCCGGACTTTCGCGCCATCGCCGATGTGGCGCACGCGGCGGGCGTCCCCGTCGTCGTGGACAACACCTTCGCCACGCCCTTCCAGTTCCGCCCCATCGAGCACGGCGCCGACGTCGTCCTCCATTCGGCGACCAAGTGGATCGGCGGACACGGGACGAGCATCGGCGGCGTGGTGGTGGACGGCGGCACGTTCGACTGGGCCAACGAGCCGCGCTTCAAGGACTTCTACGTGGACCCGGAGCCGGCGTACCACGGCCTGAGCTTCGCGCCCACGTTCGGCAACATCGCGTTCGCCATCCGCCTGCGCGTCCTGCTCCTTCGCGACGTGGGCGCGGCGCTCTCCCCGTTCAACTCCTTCCTCTTTCTGCAGGGGCTGGAGACGCTGCACCTGCGCATCCAGCGCCACGCCGAGAACGCGCTGGCCGTCGCGCGCTTCCTGGAAGGCCATCCCGCCGTCACCTGGGTGAGCTATCCCGGCCTGGAGTCGCATCCCACGCACGCCACGGCGAAGCGGTACCTGGAGGGCGGGTTCGGCGGCGTGCTGACGTTCGGCGTCCTCGGCGGGGAAGATGCGGCGAAGAAGGTGATCGCGGAATCGAAGCTGTTCTCGCTCGTGGCCAACGTGGGCGATGCCAAGAGCCTGATCATCCACCCGTGGAGCACCACGCACGAGCAACTGGAGCCGGAAGAACGCGCCGCGGCGGGCGTGACGCCGGACCTCATCCGCCTCTCCGTCGGCATCGAGGACGTGCAGGACCTGACCAACGACCTGGACGCGGCCCTGCGCGCCGCGGTGGGCCTGTGAGCGCCGATCCGGTCCTCGTCCTCAAGTTCGGCGGCACGTCGCTGGGGTCGCCCGCGCGGGTGCGGCGGGCGGCCCGGCGGGTGGCGGCGCACGTGCGGCGGGGGCGTCGCGTGGCCGTGGTCGTGAGCGCCATGGGCCACGCGACGGACCGCATCGTCCGCCTGCTGGGCGCCGTCTCCGCCGGCGTGCGGCCGGACCCGCGCGAGGCGGACCGCGCGCTGGCCACGGGCGAGGACCTGTCCGCCGCGCTGCTTGCCTCGTCGCTGGCCGGACTCGGCGTGCCCGCGCGCAGCCTGCGGGGCGGGGAAGCCGGCGTGTGGGCGAAGGGCGGGTTCTGCGGCGGGCGCATCGAGGACGTGGATCCCGCGCCGCTCCAAACTCTGCTGGCGGCGGGCATCGTCCCCGTGGTCAGCGGCTTTCAAGGCGCGCGCGACGACGGGGAGACGCTCACGCTGGGACGCGGCGGATCGGACACGAGCGCGGTGGCCATCGCGGCGGCGCTGGGCGCGGACTGCCACATCGTGACGGACGTGGAGGCCGTGTACGACCGCGATCCCAACCGCCACGCGGACGCGCGGCGCATCGGCGAGATCGACCCGCTCGCGCTCCTCGTCCTGGCGGAGGGCGGCGCGACGGTCGTCCACCCCGAGGCGGCGCGGCTGGCGCTCGTCCATCGCGTGCCGTTGCGCGTCTACTCGCATCGCGCGCCGCTGTCGGGGCGCGGCGGCACCGTCGTGCGCGAGGCGGCGGTGCTGGAGGAGGCCGCGTGAGCGCGCGGGCGCTCCGGCTGCAGCGCGTGGGCGACTTCGCGCTGGAGAGCGGCGAGGTGCTGACGAACGTCGTCCAGGCGTACCACCTGGACGGCGCGCTGAACGAGGCGCGGGACAACGTGGTGCTCGTCTTTCACGCGCTCACGGGCAGCGCCGACGCGGCGGGCGACTGGTGGACGGACGCCATCGGGCCGGGGCGGACGATCGACACGGATCGCTACGCCGTGCTGTGCGCGAACCTGCTGGGCGGGTGCTACGGGACGACGTGGGAGGGGACGGCAGGAACTGCAGGGAATAGGGAACAGGGAATAGGGAATAGCGGGCAACTGCCGTCGGATGATCCGCCGATTCCGCGCATCACCACGCGGGACCAGGCGCGGCTAATCCAGGGGCTGCTGGACGAGCTGGGGATCACGTCCGTGGCGCTGGCGACGGGCGGATCACTGGGCGGGATGGTGGCCATGGAGTGGGCCGCGCAGAACCCGGACGTGGCGCGATCCGTCGCCATCTTCGCCGCGCCGGCCGCGCACTCGGCGTACGCCATCGCGTGGAACCACATCGCGCGGCGCGCCATCCAGCTGGGCGGCGCGGACGGGCTGGAAGTGGCGCGGATGATCGGGATGATGACGTACCGCACGGCCGACGAGCAGGCGCGGCGATTCGGCCGCGAGCGGAATGCGGACGGCGGATGGAGCGTCGGCGGATACCTGGACCACCACGGACGCAAGCTGCGCGGCCGGTTCACGGTGCGCAGCTACCTGGCGCTGCTGGGCGCGATGGACTCGCACGACGTGGGCGCCGGGCGCGGCGGCGTGGCGGCGGCGCTGGGCGCCATCCGCGGACAGCTGATCGGCGTGGGCATCCCCGGCGACCTGCTGTACAGCGCGGACGAGGTGCGCGCCTGGACGGACGCCGCCGGCGCCGAGTACCGCGAGATCCGCTCGATCACGGGCCATGACGCGTTCCTGCTGGAGTCGGAGCAGGTCGCCGCCATCCTGGAGGAGGCGCTGCGCGCGGGCGAGCTGGCGGCGGTGTGAGGTCGAGCGATCAGCGTGAGCGAATGAATTCGCCGCTGGAAGATCGCGAAATCCGCCTGCGCGGATTGTCCGTCACGGGCGAGTGCCACGCCGCCGGCCAGCGCCCATGCAGTTCTCCCCCTCCCCCGCGGAGCGGGGGCAGGGG
>NZ_DASURI010000195.1:0-5336 GCF_036280135.1 Longimicrobium sp. | reverse complement strand
CCCCTGCCCCCGCTTCGCGGGGGAGGGGGAGAACTTCATCGCACGAGAACTCGCTCACGTGCAGGGGGCTCGTCGAAGTATATACCCTCTCCCGCGCAGTTTGCGGGAGAGGGTGCGAGCCTAGGCGAGCGGGTGAGGGCTCCTCACGCGCGCGGGTGCGCCTGGCGGTACACGCGCTTGAGCCGCTCCTTGCTCGTGTGCGTGTAGATCTGCGTCGTCGACAGGCTCGCGTGGCCCAGCAGCTCCTTCACCGCCAGCAGGTCCGCGCCGGCGTCCAGCAGGTGCGTGGCGAACGTGTGCCGCAGCGAGTGCGTCGACAACCCCGCCTCGCCCGCGACGGCGCGCAGGAACTCGCCCACGATGTTCTGGATCTGCCGCACGCTCAGCCGCTTGCCCGTCTGCCCCACGAACACGGCGCGGGTGTCCGGGCGCGACGCGTTGGCAATCACCGTCTGCCGCGACTCGTAGTAGCGGCGCAGGGCGCGCGACGCCATCGCCCCCAGCGGCACGATGCGCTCCTTGCGTCCCTTGCCCAGCACGCGCACCTGGTCGCCCACAAGGTCCACGCCGGGCAGGCTCAGCCCCTGCAGCTCCGACACGCGCAGGCCGGCGGAGTAGAACAGCTCCACGATGGCCAGGTTGCGCGCGGCGTGAAAGCCCCCCGCCATGGCCCGCTGCGCCGCCAGCTCGAACAGCTTCTCCATCTGCTCGCGCGTCAAAAAGCCCGGGAGCACGCGCTGCTTCTTGGGCGTGCGCACGGAGCGGCCCGGGTTGGCGTCCACCCGCTCGTGCACGTGCAGGAAGTGGTAGAACGAGCGCACGGCGCTCAGCTTGCGCGCGATGCTCGTGCGCGAAAGTCCCCGCCGCGTGCTGCAGTCGCCCATCCACGAGCGAATGGCCAGCCGGTCAACCCCGCCCCACGTCCACTCCGGCGCGCCGTAGTAGCGGTCCAGGAACTCCGCAAACTCGCGCAGGTCGTCCGCGTAGGCGCGCACGGTCTGCGGGCTGAGCTGACGCTCGTGCGCCACGTGGCGCAGGTAGTCGTCCAGCTCGCCCCCGCGCGCGAGCTCCGCCGCCGCGGACGCGTCGCTCATCGCGCCGCCACGGCCTCCACGCCGCCGCGGATGCCGTGCGTCTCCATCCACGCCGCGAAGTCCGCCTGCGCCCGCTGCGACAGGATGGCGCGCTTCTCGTCCTTGTCCTTGACCCGGCGGTCCAGCGGATCCAGCAGGCCGAAGTTGCTGTTCATGGGCGCGAAGTGCTTGGGCTCCGATTCGCGCAGGTAGCGCAGCAGGCCGCCCAGCATGGTTGTCGGCGGCGGGACCACGGGCTCCTCGCCACGGACGATGCGGTCCAGGTTCATGGCCGCCAGGATGCCCGTGGCCGTCGACTCCGTGTACCCCTCCACGCCCGTGATCTGCCCCGCGAAGATCAGCTCCGGGCGCTCGCGCAGGGAGCCGTGGTTCGACAGGCGCGCGGGGAAGTTGAGGTACGTGTTGCGGTGGATGCTGCCCCAGCGCAGGAACTCGGCGTCCTGCAGGCCGGGGATCATCCGGAAGATGCGCTTTTGCTCCGGGATGCGCAGCCGCGTCTGGAAGCCCACCAGGTTCCACAGATTGCCGGCGCGGTCCTCGCGGCGCAGCTGG
This sequence comes from Longimicrobium sp., assembly GCF_036280135.1. Classification (GTDB taxonomy): domain Bacteria; phylum Gemmatimonadota; class Gemmatimonadetes; order Longimicrobiales; family Longimicrobiaceae; genus Longimicrobium. The sequence goes on along the minus strand of NZ_DASURI010000195.1, from coordinate 3,690 downwards.
ACGACGGCGTGCGCCCACTTGCCGTCGAACTGCGGCACGGGCAGGCCCACGGGCTTCATGGGGCCAAAGCGCAGCGTCTCGGCGCCGCGATGCGCCATCACCTCGATGGGCAGGCAGCCCTCGAAGTACGGGACGTTCTCCCAGTCGTGCCCGGCGTGCTCCTCGCCCGTCTTGAGCGCCTCGATGAAGGCCTCGTACTGCTCCTTCGTCATGGGCGCGTTCAGGTAGTCACCCTCGGCCTCGCCCCCCTTGCCCCACCGCGACGCGCGAAAGAGCGTGTCCATGTCCAGCGACTCGAACGAGACCACCGGCGCGATGGCGTCGAAGAACGCCAGCCCCTCGTCGCCCAGCGCGCCGCGGATGGCCCCGGAGAGCGCGTCGGACGTGAGCGGGCCCGTGGCGATGATGGCCGGGCCTTCGGGCAGGGCCGCCATCTCCTCGCGGACGACAGTGATGCGGGGATGCGCTTCGATGGCCGCCGTCATCCGCTGGGCGAACTCGCCGCGGTCCACGGTGAGCGCCGTGCCGCCGGGGATGCGCGACTCGCGGGCGCAGGCCAGCAGCAGCGAGCCGCCCACGCCCAGCGCGTCCATCTCCAGCTTGAGCAGGCCGTGGGCGTTGCTGGGGTCCTCGGACTTGAAGGTGTTGGAGCAGACGATCTCGCCCAGCAGGTCCGTCTTGTGGGCCGCGGTGCCGCGCAGGGGACGCATCTCGTGCAGCGTCACGTCGTGTCCGCGCTCCGCGAGCTGCCACGCCGCCTCCGACCCCGACAGCCCGCCTCCGACCACCGTCACTTCCGCCATCGTCGCACTCTCCTGGAAAGATCGAACTACAAACCCGGCCCGTGCACAACCTCGGGCAGTCTGCCGGCCCGCCGAGGGCCCCCTCCCCCCGGCCCCCTGCCCCCGCTTCGCGGGGGAGGGGGAGACCTGCGCCGACGCGCAGATTTCGGCCCCTGTGCAGGCCCCTCGTCGAAGTGTATACCCTCTCCCGCGCAGTTTGCGGGAGAGGGTGGGAGCGACAGCGAGCGGGTGAGGGCCAAACGACCTGCCCTCCCCCGGACCCGGAGGAGGGCAAATACACCGCCGCGCGCGTTCCGTGCGCGAACGCCGCCGCACCCCTACTTCTTGGGGCGTTTCGCGGTGGACTTGGCCGCCGTCTTGGACGCCGTGCGCGCCGTGGACTTGGCCGCCGCCGAACGCGCGGACTTGGCCGTCTTCGACTTGGCCGCGGGACGCTTGGCCGCCGTGTCCGCGGACTTGGCGGCCGACTTGGCCGGCGTCCTGGACGCGCGCGTGCTCTTCGCCGCCGTCTTCGACGCGGACTTGGCGGGCGTCTTGGACACGCGTCCGCCGCGGCCGCGCTTGGCCGGCGGGCCGGCCGCCTCACGCTCCGCCAGGAGCGGGATGGCCTGCTCCAGCGTGAACGTCTCCGGCGGCGTGCCCTTGGGCAGAGACGCGTTCACGGCGCCGTGCTTGACGTACGGCCCGTAGCGGCCCTCGAACAGGTTCACGGGCTCGCCGTCGCGCGGGTGCGCGCCCAGCGTGCGCAGGGGCTCCACGGCCGCCCGCTGGCCCCGCCCGCCCTTAGGCTGCGACAGCAGCTGCAGCGCCCGCTCCAGCCCCACCGTGTAGACGTCGTCGTCCTTGGCCAGCGAACGGAAGTCGCCCTCGTGGACAACGTAGGGACCGAATCGGCCCACGTTGGCCTGGATCTCCTTGCCCGTCTCCGGGTGCGTGCCCAGGGTGCGGGGCAGCGCCAGCAGCTTGAGCGCCATCTCCAGCGACACGTCCGCCGGGTTCATCCCCTTGGGCAGCGACGCGCGCTTGGGCTTGGCCTTGGAATCCTCCTCCGCCTCGCCCAGCTGCACGTACGGGCCAAAGCGGCCCTGCAGCAGCAGGATGGGCTTGCCCGTCTCCGGGTCCTTGCCCACCACGTCCGGGCCGTCCGTCTTGGCCTTGATCAGCTGCTCCACCTGCTCCGGCGTGAGGTCCGCCGGGGCAATGCCCTCCGGCAGTGACGCCGTCACCGTCTCGCCGTCCGCGCCGATCTCGGCGAAGGGGCCAAACCGGCCGATGCGCACGCGGGCGCTCAGTCCCTCCAGCATCACCGTGGACGCCTCGCGCGGATCGATGCCCTCCTGCCCGCGCTTGACCCGCTCGTCCAGCCCCTCGGGGCCAAAGAAGAAGTCGCGCAGGTACGGCAGCCACTCCGCGCCCCCCTCGGCGATGTCGTCCAGCTCCTCCTCCATCTTGGCCGTGAACTTGGTATCGACCAGGTGGGGAAAGTTGTTCTCCAGCAGCCCCGTGACGGCGAACGCCGTGAACGTGGGAACGAGCTGGTTGCTCACCCGCTCCACGTAGTCGCGGTCCACGATGGTGCCGATGATGCTGGCGTACGTGCTGGGCCGGCCGATGCCCTCCGCCTCCAGCATCTTCACCAGCGTGGCCTCGGTGTAGCGCGCGGGCGGCTGCGTGGTGTGGCTCAGGGCCTCCAGCGCGCGCAGGGCCACGTCGTCGCCCGGGGCCAGGGCCGGGAGCGGCTCGTCGCGGTCCTCCAGCGCCGCCTCGGGATCGTCCGAGCCCTCCACGTACGCGCGAAAGAAGCCCGGGAAGTCGATGCGCCGGCCCGACGCGCGGAAGGTGGCGTTGTCGGCCTGGATGGTGGCCGTGAGGTACGTGAGCCGCGCCTCGGCCATCTGGCTGGCCACGGTGCGCTTCCAGATCAGGTCGTACAGCTGCGCGTCGCGCCCCGTCAGGCGCAGCTCCTCCACCGTGCGCATCTCCGTGCCGGCGGGGCGGATGGCCTCGTGGGCCTCCTGCGCGCCCTTGGACTTGGTGGTGAACTGGCGCGGCTGCGGGCTCAGGTACGGGTCGCCGTACAGGCGGCGGATGCGGTTGCGCGCGGCAGTGATGGCCTGGTCCGAGAGGTGGACGCTGTCCGTACGCATGTACGTGATCAGGCCCTCCTCGTACAGCCGCTGCGCGATCTGCATGGTCTCGCGGGCCGAGAGGCGCAGCTTGCGGTTGGCCTCCTGCTGCAGCGTGGACGTGGTGAAGGGCGGATACGGACGGCGCACCGTGGGCTTTTCGTCCGTGTCGGCCACCTTCCAGCTCGCCGCCTCCAGCCGCCCGCGCAGGGCCCGCGCCTCGTCCTCGCCCAGCAGCGCCACGTCGCTGGACTTGAGGCGCCCCGTGTTCTCGTCGAAGTCGCGGCCCGTGGCCACCCGCTTGCCGCCCACCGTGGCCAGCACGGCGCTGAACGGGGTGATGCCGCGCAGCAGCGTCGCCTTCAGGTCCCAGTACGTGGCGGAGCGGAACGCACGGCGCTCGCGCTCGCGGTTCACCAGCAGGCGCACGGCCACGGACTGCACGCGGCCGGCGCTGAGCCCCGTCTTGATCTTCTTCCACAGCAGCGGGCTCACCGTGTAGCCCACCAGGCGGTCCAGGATGCGCCGCGTCTCCTGCGCGCGGACGAGGTCCTCGTCGATCTGCCGCGGGCTGGCCAGGGCAGCGCGGATGGCCTCGGGCGTGATCTCGTGAAAGACGATCCGCGAGATGGGCACCTTGGGATTGAGCACCTGCACCAGGTGCCACCCAATGCTTTCCCCCTCGCGGTCTTCGTCCGTCGCGACGATGAGCTCGTCGGCGTCCTTGAGCAGCTGCTTGAGCTCCGAGACGACCTTGGCCT
>NZ_DASURI010000194.1:0-3902 GCF_036280135.1 Longimicrobium sp. | reverse complement strand
GGAGCGCAGCGAGAACCCGATGCCGAGCGCCGAGATGGGGTCGAACGCCGCGGCCGCGTCTCCGGCGGCCACCCAGCCGTCGCCCGTCACCACGGGCGTGATCTGCGAATGGGCCGCGCGCACCGCCGCCTCGCCGGTGGGGTGCCAGCGCTCCACCCGGCGCGCCGTGGCCGGGGCATCCTCCAGGCGGGCCTCCCACGCCGACTGCCTGCGCAGGTCGGAATCGGTCATGAACATGGCGACGGCGCGTCCGCCGGGGAGCGATGCCGTGTACCACCATCCATCCGGCACGGTCTCCACCAGCGCGCCCGTCGCGACCCGCCGGGACTCGTCGCCGGCGTACCAGCGGATGTCCGCCACCAGCGCGTCGTCCCGCCGGGGCCGCACACCCTGCCGCCGCGCGAACGGGGCCGCCCGCCCCGTGGCGTCCACGACGGCGCGGGCGCGGACGGTGCCTCCGCCCTCCATCTCCAGCAGCCACCCCGACGGCGACCGGCGGGCCGCGTGCACGAGCGCACGCCCGTGCACCACGGTGGCCCCGGCGGCCCGCGCCCGCGCCAGCAGCCACGCGTCGAACCGGGCCCGGTCCAGGTGCCATCCCGTGCCGCGGCCCGTGAAGAGGTAGCTGCGTTCCGCCACGTGCGGCGACCCCCAGGCGGAGGCCGTCCCGCCCGCCGGCAGGTGGCCGGCGTCCAGGAACTCCGCCCGGATCCCCAGGTAGTCCAGCAGCGGCAGGACGCCGGGGGACAGCGTCTCGCCCGCCGCCGGCCCCCCGCCGGCGGGGGCCGACACCAGGACCACCGGCATCTCGGGGAGGTAGCGCCGCAGCGTGAGCGCGGCGGCGCACCCGGCCGGCCCCGCGCCCACCACGGCGACGCTCGTTTCCACGTTGTGCATGCCCGGTCAGTTCCCGATCAGCCACTGCAGGGGAAAGACGTTCTGGCTCTGGTTGTTGACGTCCAGCGCCGAGGTGACGGTGGTGGGCTGGGTGGTGTACAGCTGGCCGTCCGGCGTGAGCCCCTGGTACCCGGAGGCGAACGCATCGAAGGAGCGCTCCCGCTCCACGAAGAACGGGAAGGTGTCCCGCAGGGGCCCCGTGGTCGCGTTGAGGACGAAGCCCAGGTACTTCCATCCCACCACCGAATCGTAGAAGCTGTTGAGGCCGCGGTGGTACAGCACGTTCTGGCCAAACACCTGCCCCAGGTTGTTGGATCCCAGGTACGCGTTGCCGTCCAGCATCTGCTCCGCGGCCGTGCTTGCGCCGCTGTAGACGTTGAAGGGGCTCTGCGCGGGCCACCAGTAGGAAAGGAACGCCGGCGCCAGGGGAATGCGCGTGACGGCGCTGATCGTCTTGTTGGTGTGCGGCGTGGTGAAGTTCACGTCCTGCTCCGAGCAGTCGAAGAAATCGGCCTGCCACGGGATGGCCATGCGCTTGGTGAGATCGCCCGGCTGGCAGCCGTCTCCCGCGATCGTCTCGTCCCGGAACGGGTCCAGCCCCTCCCGGTCGTACTCGGCCTGCACCTTGATCCGGAACGGGTCGCCCGGCACCAGCAGGTCCGGGTTGCGCAGGGTCCACGTGACCTCGATGCCCGGGGCCATGGGCTCGCCGACCACGTTGCCGGCGGCGGCGATGTCCAGGGGGCTCGCCCACCCCCAGTCCCGGCCCGCGTCGGGATCGTCCCGGCGCGACACGCACCGGCCCTCGGCCCACTGGCGCAGCAGGTGGTACTGGGTGGGCGTGACCGCCATGAACTTCTCGATCAGCGTGTTGGTGATCGAGTTGTCGCCGGAGTTCAGCGGCATCAGGGGAAAGCCGTTGTCGCCCAGGAGCCGCTGGTGCTCGGGGTCCAGCTCGGGCTGCTGCTGCCCCTTCTGGGGCTGCCGAAAGGTCCTGAAGACGTGCCGCCGGTTCTCGCGGTTGGCGTCGCTCAGGTCCGACAGGTCGAACGGCGGGGTGGCCACGCTGACCATGGCATCGACGTTGGCCACCCACCGGTACTCCTTCATGGCGCGGAAGATGGGCAGGATGTCGCGCTCCAGGCAGGCCACGTAGTCCGGTTGCCAGCCATAGGGCCGCCCGTGCTCGTCGTGGGCGGGGGGCTGGCCGTGCTCCTGGTGGGGGTGCTCGCCGCCGCGCCGGAGGTCGTGGTGCTCGTGGCGGTCGTTCTCCTGGCGTGCGTGCACGCGGCCGCGGGGATGGTCGCGGGCGTGCTCCGGCAGGGTGTGCGGGCGGCGCAGGCGGCCGCCGTGGCCGTACTCGTACCCGTCGTGCGCATGCTGGCGGTGCGCGGGGCCGGGATGCCGGCTGGGGCGGGGCTCCTGGCCCCGGGGCCAGGGCCGGTAGAGCGCGGGGCACAGGCCCATGTGCCGCACCCCGGCGTCGATGAAGGTGTCGGCCAGCGACGTGATGTTGACGAGCTCCGGCGCGAGCTTGGGTGCCCCGGTCACCACCCACGCATCGAGCGTGAGGGTCTCGCCGTCCTCCGTCCGGATCTCGGCCCGCACCGGTCCGTCGCTGATGTCGTCGTACCACCCGTCCGCGCCGGCAAAGCTGGAGATGTTGCTGCCCGGGGGGCCGCCGGCGTTCCCGTAGCCGCCCAGCACCAGCAGCTCGCCGCGCTCCGTCATCCGGACCGCGCCCAGGGTGGTCACCGGGTACGGCGTGAGGTCCTCGGGCGGAAAGGAGACGTGCGTGTAGTGCCGCGGCGCGGTGGCGGCATCCAGGTGCACCCAGTCGCACCGGCCGTCGAGCGTCCGCGGCCCGGGGTCGATGATCAGCTCCTGCCGCGCCTTGCGTTCGTACTGCCGTTCAACGTCCCCGCCGGGCAGCGGCGGCACCGGCTGGGGCTCGCAGCACGGCCCCCCGGGCTGCGTCTCCTTGCTCCCGTGCGCCGCGTTCCGCAGCGCCACCCCCCGTGCCTGGTACGTGTTGTCCGGCCCCAGCATCACGTCGCCCTCGAGCTCCGAGAAGTTGTACCAGGCCGCCTTCTTGTTGGCCACGTGCACCGTCCACGTCAGGGATTCCAGGCCGTTCTGCGCCCAGACCTCCCGCGGGGGCTGCCCCTCCTCGTACCGGTAGACCCGGAACCGCGCGGCCTGCCGCTTTACCTGGCCGTTGTCCTTGAACTCGGTCACCGTCCGCTCTTCCCCGTCCGGGCCCACCTCGGTGGGCAGCCTTCCGACCCCCGTGGGCTCGAGGTAGTAGGCGTCGGGCGCGTTCCCCACCCGGGCAAAGCCGATGGTGGGGTGAATCCGGTAGCTGATCCTGGAATCGCTCATTCTGGTGTACCTGTGATGGATGGGGATGGGGTGGATTATCGGGGGGAGTTGCGGGCCCGGGATGCCCTGGAAGACGCGGGGGCGCTGGAACGCTTCGACGACCTGGACGCCCTGGAGGACGCCGCCGGTTCGGGATTGGCGCGGCACACCAGCGTGTAGTCCGCGAGGTCCGGGTCCAGCGGGGCAAGCCCCACGAACTCCCGCAGCACCGACTCGGCCACGCAGAGGGCGCCCTCCACCCACCCCTGGTCGAACGAGTAGCACGAGCCGATCACGTAGGTGTGGCGGGCGGGTTCGTGCAGGATGCGCTGGTACGGCGCGCGAACGCGGTCCATCACGTCGCAGATGTCGTAGTGGGCCGCCCAGCCGTGGTAGCCGGCGCCAAAGGGGTCCTGCCCCCAGTCCTGGAAGTAGACCGCCCGCGGCGCCGGCACGTCGTCGACACGGGCGCCGTGCGTCTCGGCGAGCTGCTTGACCAGGAGGTGGGCGAGCGGGGAGCCGTCGGGCACGCGCGTGGGGCCGTGCAGCGGCTGCCGGATGGAGGAGGGCGTGGCCTCGTAGTCGCCCATCGTCTCCAGCACGCGCCAGAAGCTGGAGAAGGTCATGTCGTCGTAGCTCGCCAG
>NZ_DASURI010000193.1:0-2583 GCF_036280135.1 Longimicrobium sp. | reverse complement strand
GGGGGAGGGGTCGACCGCCGTTGCGAGGAACGAGCAAAAAGGCGGTCGGGGGAGAGGGCCCCGCGTCGCGCAGCGACGCGGTCCATCCCTTCCTCGATCCGTCCGCCGTTCCTCGAATCCGCCCCTGCCGCACCCCGCAATTCTCCGCATCGTCCGGCGTCCCGCTCCGCCCCGACTACAGCCGCGCCGCCGCGTCGCGGTCCAGCATCCACGCGAGCTCGCCGTCCACGGGCCGCACGAGCTGCGCGGGAAAACGATACGGGTCCAGCGGCCCGCGCAGCACCGTCCACACCACGTCCGCCTTGGATCGGCCGACGACGATCATCTCCACGCGCGCGGCGGCGTTCAGCACGGGCAGGGTCAGCGTGATGCGCGGCTCGCCCTCGGGAAGGTGAAGGTTGGTCGTGACGGCGCGGTCACGCGCGCGCAACGGTTCGCTGAACGGAAAGAGCGACGCCACGTGCGCATCCGGCCCCACGCCCAGGTGCACGAGGTCGAAGCGCGGCATCCCCTCCCCGAAGAACGCGGCCAGCGCGTCCGCGTACCGCGCGGCGCCCTCCGCCGGCGGCAGCTCGCCGCGCATGCGGTGGACGTTCTCCGCGGAAATGGGCACACGCGCGACGAACGCGGCGTTCGCCATGCGAAAGTTGCTGCGCTCGTGGCCCGGCGGCACGCACCGCTCGTCGCCCCAGAACAGGTGCACGGCGTTCCAGGGAATCCGCGAGCGGAACGGCTCCTCCCCCAAAAGGCGATATGCTTCTCCGGGCCCGCTTCCACCCGTGAGCGCGACGGAAAAACGGCCGCGCGCCTCCACGGCCGCCGCCGCCTGCCGCGCGAAGCTTTCGGCAATGGCGCGGCTCGCGGCGTGCGCGTCGGCGTGGATGGAGAGCCGCGCTCCCCCGCGTTCTGGTTCGTGATGCGTGGACACGGCCGATCCCTGCGCGTTACGTTGCGATACGGTGCGCTCGGACGGCGCCCCCGACTGACGAAGATCCGGAGAACCCGACGTGCTCTTCAAGCGTCCCAAGCTCAACATTCCCCCGCCGCGGCCGCCGGACCTGCCGTTCGACGACGCCGCGCGCGACGCGCTGGGCGCCGCCACGGAGCAGGCGCAGCGCGTGCACGCGTCCGCCATCCACGCCGAGCACCTGCTGCTGGCGCTGCTGCAGGACCCGGGGGGCATCCCGTCGCGGGCCATCACGCGGCTGGGCTTTGGCCTGGACGACATCCGCCTCCGCATCGAGCACGCCGCCCCGCCGCGTCCGTGGGGCGTGCGCGCCCCCGTGCTCCCCTACGCGGACGATGCCAAGGGCGCCATCGAGTTCGCCATGCGCGAGACCCGCGCGGCGGGGCTGATGGTCGTCGGCACGGGACAGCTGCTGCTGGGCGTGCTGCAGTCGCCGCAGGGGGTGCCCAAGCGCGCGCTGGCCTTTCTCGACATCACCCCCGTCGCTCTCCGCGCCGCCATCCTCGCGGAATCGCGGGCGGCCGCGAGTGGCGACGCGCCGGACCCGGCGAACGGCGGGCTGTCGTAACGGGGCGAGGTCGGCAAGAATCGGCTGGCGCCCAGCCGAACGTTGTCCGAGCCGGAAACGCGCAATTCCAGCCGGCGATGCGCAGTCCCAGCCGGAGCGACGTGCGAGCCAAACGCACAGTCCCGGCCGGGATCAGCCGGCGCCCAGCCGGAGCGATTGAAATCGCCGCTGGAAAATCGCGAAGTCCGCCTGCGCGGACTGCCCCAGCACGGGCGACCCGACGTGCACCAAGGCGGCCTTCGACGACTCGACGCCGGCTCCTGTGCACACACACGGCGTGCGGCAGGAGCCGTCGGCGAAGGCCGACATCACGTTGTCACAGCCGCGAATTCATTCGCCGTAGCTGGGGCGACGCGATGCCGGACCAGATCCGCAACCGGCATCACTCGCTCCGGCGCGGAACCGGCCGATCGTCTCCTACTTCTCCCCGTCTCCCAGCATCTCCCCCAGCGTTCCCGGCACGGCCCAGGTGCGGCCCTCGCGCGCCAGCAGGTCGTCCGCGCCTTTCGGGCCCCACGTGCCGACGGGATACGGCTCCGGCTCGCCCTCCGCCTCCCACGCCTCCAGGAGGGGCGTCACGAGCGTCCACGCCGCCTCTACCTCGTCGCGGCGGGCAAAGAGCGTGGCGTCGCCCAACATGGCATCCAGCAGCAGCCGCTGGTACGCCTCGGGCGAGTCCACGCCGAACGCGCGGCAGTAATCGAAGTCCATGCTCACGGGCTTGAGCGGCCCGCGCAGCCCGGGAACCTTGGCCTCGAAAAAGAGCGAGATCCCCTCGTCCGGCTGGATGTGCAGCACCAGCGCGTTGGGGGCCGGCGCGTCGTGCTGCACCAGGTCGCGCACAGGGTGCGGCGCCGGGCGAAAGCGGATCACCACCTCGCTGGCCTTGGCCGGCAGCCGCTTGCCCGTCCGCAGGTAGAACGGCACGCCGGCCCACCGCCAGTTGTCCACCTCCAGCCGCACCGCCGCGAACGTCTCCGTCCGCGAATCGGCCGGCACGTTCTGCTCCTCGTGGTAGCCCGGCGCCGGCTCGCCGTCCGCCTGGCCC
>NZ_DASURI010000192.1:0-6571 GCF_036280135.1 Longimicrobium sp. | reverse complement strand
CGAAGCGGGGGCAGGGGGCGGGGGGAGGGGGCCCTCCGCGGGCGAGAGACACTTCGCCGCCGTGCACGAGCCCCCCGCCGCAACGGTTGCATATCTCGCGTAGCGGGGCGAAGTTGTGGACCCGTTTCCCCGCGCATGCTGGTTCCGGGCACTTTGGCGGACGCGGAGCGTCCGCCCCGGCGGGCGGAATCGAGATCTTGCTGTAATTTGAATCGCCCGGGCGGACGTGGTAAATCGCCGCCGGGCTTGGGGATGATACGACGGCGCGGGAGATGGCGGGCGCGCGGAATTCACTTCCGCACTCACGCACTCCCGCACTCACGCACTTCAGTTCCGAACCGATGTCGATAACGACGTTCCACGCCACCACCATCCTGGCCGTCCGCCGCGACGGCAAGGTCGCGCTGGGCGGCGACGGGCAGGTCACCATGGGCGACGTGGTCGCCAAGAGCAGCGCCACCAAGGTGCGCAAGCTGCGCGAGGGCAAGATCCTCGCGGGCTTTGCCGGCTCCGTGGCCGACGCGTTCACCCTCTTCGAGAAGTTCGAGGAAAAGCTCGAGCGCTACCCGGGCAACCTGAGCCGCGCCGCCGTGGAGCTGGCCAAGGACTGGCGCAGCGACCGCTACCTGCGCCGGCTGGAGGCCCTGCTGGCCGTGGCGGACCGCGAGAACCTGTACATGGTGAGCGGCACGGGCGACGTGATCGCCCCCGACGACGACATCGTGGCCATCGGCAGCGGCGGCAGCTACGCCCTGGCGGCGGCCCGCGCGCTCAAGGACCACTCGTCCCTGACGGCGCCCCAGATCGTGCGCCAGGCGCTCCAGATCGCTGGCGAGATCTGCATCTACACCAACACCAACATCACCGTGCTGGAGCTGGACGGCCCGGCGGGAAGCGAAGGCTGAGCAATGGCGACCAATGGGACGGACGTGCCGGCCGCCGGCGCCGATGGGCAGCCGCAGGAGCCGCTCTGGCTGGACGAGATGACGCCCCGCCAGATCGTGGCGGAGCTGGACAAGTACATCGTGGGGCAGCAGGCCGCCAAGAAGGCCGTGGCCATCGCGCTGCGCAACCGCTGGCGCCGCCAGCGCGTGGCCGAGGACCTGCGCGAGGAGATCGTCCCCAACAACATCATCATGATCGGCCCCACGGGCGTGGGTAAGACGGAGATCGCCCGCCGCCTGGCCCGCCTGGCCGGGGCGCCGTTCGTGAAGGTGGAGGCCAGCAAGTTCACCGAGGTGGGCTACGTGGGCCGCGACGTGGAGTCCATGGTGCGCGACCTGGTGGACGTGGCCGTGAACATGGTGCGCACGGAGCGCGAGGACGAGGTGCAGGACGTGGCCGAGCAGCGCACCGAGGAGCGCCTGCTGGACCTGCTGCTGCCCCCGCCCGAGAACGCGCCCGCCCCGCCCCCCGGCGGCGAGGGCGACAAGAAGGACGCCCGCGTGTGGTTCGCCGGCCCCACCTCCGGCCAGGCCGAGGCCGTCCCCGAGGACGCGCAGAGCCGCGAGCGGCGCGAGCGCACCCGCGAAAAGTTCCGCCAGCTGCTGCGCGACGGCAAGCTGGAGGACCGCGAGGTGGAGGTGGAGGTGAGCCAGTCCATGCCCATCGAGAACATGATGATCCCCATGGGCGGGGGGATGGACGGCGGCGGCGGCATGGACGGCAACCTCATGGACATGCTGCAGGACTGGCTGCCCAAGCGCACCAAGCGCCGCCAGGTGACCGTGGCCGAGGCGCGCCGCATCATCACCCAGGACGAGCTCGACAAGCTCGTCAACATGGACGAGGTGATCAACGAGGCGCTGGACCGCGTGGAGGAGATGGGCATCATCTTCCTGGACGAGGTCGACAAGATCGCGGGCGAGCGCAGCGGCGGCGCGGGACCGGACGTGAGCCGCGAGGGCGTGCAGCGCGACCTGCTGCCCGTCGTCGAAGGCTCCACCGTGCAGACCAAGTACGGCATGGTGCGCACGGATCACATGCTCTTCATTGCCGCCGGCGCGTTCCACGTGAGCAAGCCGTCGGACCTGATCCCCGAGCTGCAGGGGCGCTTCCCCATCCGGGTAGAGCTCACCTCGCTCACGGAGGACGACTTCGTCCGCATCCTGCAGGAGCCCAAGAACGCGCTCGTCACGCAGTACCGCGCCCTGGCCGCGGCCGACGGCGCGGAGCTGGAGTTCACGGACGACGGCGTGCGCGAGATCGCCCGCACGGCCGCGCGGCTCAACGAGCGCATGGAGAACATCGGCGCGCGCCGCCTGCACACGGTGCTCACGACGCTGCTGGAAGACGTGATGTTCGACCTGCCGGACATGGCGGACAAGCGCATCGTCATCGATCCCCCGCGCGTGAACGACCGGCTCAAGGACATCGTGGAGGACGAGGACCTGCGCAAGTACATCCTCTGATCCACGTCATCGCAGTCGCAGGACCTCGGCCCTCCCCCGGATTCACGGCGGGAGGGCCGATCCACATCCGCCACTCACGCATTTTCTGCCATGAACCCGACGCTGCTCAAGACCATCGGCCTGCTGACGCTCTCCAACATCTTCATGACGTTCGCGTGGTACGGCCACCTCAAGAACCTCAACACGAAGCCGTGGATCATCGCGGCGTTCGCCAGCTGGGGCATCGCCCTGTTCGAGTACCTGCTGCAGGTGCCGGCCAACCGCATCGGCTACCAGGTGGCGACGCTGCCGCAGCTCAAGATCATGCAGGAGGTCATCACGCTGACGGTGTTCGTCCCGTTCGCCGTGATCTACATGAAGCAGCCTATCTCGCTCAACTACCTGTGGGCGGGCCTGTGCATGTGCGGCGCCGTGTACTTCGTCTTCCGGGGATGAAGATATTCTTGCATTCCTTGTGATGCAAGATTACTGTTGGACTATGACGACGCACTCGCAGCACGACCGGATCGCGCGCCGCATCAAGGCGCTCCGTGAGGACGCGGAGATGACGCAGGCGGAGCTGGCGGAGAAGCTAGGCTTCAACGACCGTCAGACACTCGCGTCCATCGAGGCGGGTGAGCGCCGCGTTTCGCCGGACGAGCTGGTGCGCGTGGCGCGGGCGCTGGATGCCGACCCAGATGTCTTCGTGGACCCGTTCCGGCTCATCGGCGAGGGGGCGTTCAGCTTTCGCGTGAAGGAGGTGGCCGAGCCCGTCCTGGCCGCGTTCGAGGAGCAGGCGCGGCGCTGGATCGCCACCTACCGCGAGCTGGGGCGGCAGATGGGCGAGGAGCCACGCCGGCTGGGGCAAAAGCTGGAGCTGTACCCCTGGTCGTCGTTCGAGGACGCGGACGAGAGCGCCCACGCGCTGTGGGAGCACTGGCAGCTGGGCGACGTGCCGGCGGACGTGCTGGAGGAGGCGATCGAGACGCAGCTGGGCGCACTCGTGCTGCACGTGGACGCGGCGGAGGGGATCTCGGGCGCGGCGTCGCGGCTACCCGGGCTGCACGCCATCCTCGTGAACCGGCGAGAGTCGCGGGGGCGGCGCTCGTTCGACCTGGCGCACGAGCTCTTTCACCTGTTGACGTGGGACGCGATGCCGCCGCGGCGCGTGGAGCCGTGGGAGGTGCGGCCTACCAAGGGCAACCGCGTGGAGCAGATGGCGGAGGTCTTTGCCTCCACGCTGCTGATGCCGGCGCCGGTGGTCGTGAACCGCTGGATGGGGCGTGGCGGCGAGGAGCTGCCGCTGTGGATGCGGCGCATGGCGGAGGCCCTTCGGGTGAGCGTGCCCGCGCTGCAGTGGCGGATGGTGAACATGGGCTACCTCACGCGGGGCGAGCTGCGCGCCCTGCCGTCGCCTCCGCGTCCGCCCGTCTCCGCGAAGGAGCCGACGCCGCTGCTGTTCAGCCGGCGCTTCGTAGAGCGCGTGTCGTGGGCCGTGGAGACGGGGCGCCTTTCCCTGCGACGCGCGGCGGGACTGCTGGACCTGTCCGTGATGGAGCTGTCGGAGCTGTGCGCCGCGCACGGTCATCCGCTGTCGTCCTACGAGATGCCGGGATGAGGGCGCCGTGCTGCTCCCCGGGATCGCGCAAAGGGACACGGTCGTGCTCGTGGACACGAACGTGGTGATGGAGGCGGTGCGCACACGGTGCTGGAACGCCGTGGCGGGCGGCCTGTGCGTGGAGACGGTGGAGGAGTGCCGCGACGAGGCATTGCGCGGTGATCGCGGCCGCGCCGGCTACCAGCCGGTGAGCGAGGGGGACCTGGCGCGCCTGCGAAGGGTGCACGCGGTCGGCGCCGTGGAGCGCGCGACGTTCGCGCTGGCGTACGAGGACGCGCAGAACATGGATCCGGGCGAGCGCGACCTGTTCGCGCACGCGTACAGTCGCTTGGCGCGCGGCGATGCGCTGTGGATCGTCTGCTCGGCGGACAAGGCGTGCGTCCGCGCGGCAGTCGCGCTCGGCTGGCACCAGCGGGTGCACTCGCTGGGTGCGCTCGCGTCCGCCGTTGGCGCCAGCCCGAATCCGCCGCTGCTCCAGCAGCACACGGAGCGCTGGCTGTCCCAGGTGCGGACCGGGTTCCTGCTGGCGTCGTGAGCGCTATCCGCCGGCAGACGGGTCCTCGTAGAGGGTGATGGCGGTGGTCTTGATGAGCAGGTAGAGCGCGGTGCCGGGGGCGAGCTGCAGCTCCGCGCGTGCGTCGTCCGTGACCTCGATGACGAGCGGCGGCGTGTCGTCCGCCACGCGCGCGGTGACCAGGCGGATGGGACCGACGGCCTCCACGCGCTCCACGCGGGCGGGCACGGCGTTGCGGGCGCTCAACCCGGCCGGCGGCTCCAGCGCCAGCACGATCTCGTCCGCAGGGACGCTCAGCAGCAGCGGATGTCCGACGGGCAGGGTGGAGCGGGGGACGGTCAGCGCCGGGCCCGCGCCGGCCGATCCCAGGCGGACCTGCGTCGTCCCGTCGCGCGTGGCGGCGACGACGGCGGGGAGCACGTTCTCGAACCCCTCCGTCTCCGCGAGGGGGAAGACGGCGGGGTCCGTCAGCACGGCGCGGGGCTCGCCGCGGGCGATCATCCGCCCCTCGCGCAGCACGATCAGGTCCTCGCAGAGTGCCTGCACCTCCACGGGATCGTGCGAGACGAGCAGGATGGGGATGGCGAACTCCGCCTGCACGCGCTGCAGAAAGGGGAGCACGCGCCGGCGCAGGGCCGCGTCCAGCGACGCCAGCGGCTCATCCAGCAGCAGCAGGCGCGGCCCGGAGCAGAGTGCCCGCCCCAGCGCCACGCGCTGGCGCTCGCCGCCGGAGAGCGTCGTTACGGTGCGGCGCAGGAGCGGTGCGAGGTCCAGCACGCGGACCGTCGTGTCCATCACCGCGTCGGGATCGTGCCCGCCGGCCAGGGCCCGCCCGCGCCCCGCGCGCAGGTTGCCAAGGACGTCCAGGTGGGGAAAGAGCAGGCTGTCCTGCGGCACGTACCCCACGCCGCGCCGCTCGGGGGGAATCCGCACGCGCCGTTCGTCATCCAGCCACGTCTCATCGCCCAGCGCGACGTGGCCACGCGCGCCGCGGCGCAGGCCGGCGATGGTCTCCAGCAGCGTCGTCTTGCCGGAGCCCGACGCGCCGAAGATACCCGTCACCCGGTGCGTCGTCCGGACGTCGACGTCCAGGTCGAACCGGTCCAGGGGCAGGCGAACGCGGACGGAGAGGGCGTCGCTCATCGGCGCGCGACGGCCTGCCGGTAGGACAGGATCTCCGTGGCGTACACGGCAGCGAATCCGGCAATCAAGGCAATGATCAGCAGCGCGTTCGCCTCCGACTCGCGGCCCGCCTGCTGGGCGCTGAAGATGGCCGTGGCCAGCGTCTGCGTGCGGCCGGGGATGTTGCCCGCCAGGATGATGGTCGCGCCGAACTCGCCGATGGCGCGCGTGAATCCCAGGATCAGCGCCGCGAGCAGGCCCCGCGAGGCCAGGGGCAGGGTAAAGCGCAGGAAGGTCACGACGCGCCCGTGGCCCAGCGTGCGCGCCATCTCCTCGTAGCGCGGATCCACGGCCTCGAAGCTCACGCGCGCCGTGCGGACGATGAGCGGCGTGGCCATGACGGCGCACGCGATGACGACCGCCTTCCAGGTGAGGATCACGTCCAGGTCGATGCCCAGCGTGTCGCGTCCCAGCGGCCCGTCCGCGGCGAACAGGCGCAGCAGCAGGTAGCCCACGGCCGTCGGCGGCAGCACGAGCGGCAGGCTGAAGAGCGCGGCGACGATGCGCTTGCCCGCGAACTGTTTGCGGGCCAGCACCCAGGCGACCAGCGTCCCGGGGACCATGACGATGAGCGTCGCCAGGGCGGCCCACAGCAGCGTGGACCGCAGCGCCTCCAGCGCGGCCGGGCTCACGGCGCGGCCGCCGGTAGCGGGACGAAGCCGTGGCGGCGGAAGACCTCCGCGCCGCGCGGGCCGGTCAGCAGGTCCTGGAAACGGCGCGCGGCAACGGGGTTGTCCCCCTCCGCCACCTGCGCCAGCACGTAGCGGATGGGCGGCCCGTCGCGCACCGCGTACAGCACGCGCGGGCGGTCGGCGAACGCCATCTGGTCCGTCCGGTAGACGATGCCAATCACGCGGGGATCCGCGA
>NZ_DASURI010000191.1:0-5559 GCF_036280135.1 Longimicrobium sp. | reverse complement strand
CGCGGTCGTTCCACGTGGCCGTGAACGCCTGCAGCCAGGGGACGATACGCGCAGGCTCCACCCCCGCCGCGCGCATGCGGTCCGCGCGGATCACGCCCATGCCCACGGACGTGTGCACCGTCTCGTACGGCATGCGGTTGGGACGGTGGATGCCGGCTAGGTGCGTGGGAAAGTAGTGCGACGGGTACACCATCGGGAGAATGCCGTCCGTCAGCGCCGAGATGCGCTCCCACTGCTGGCCGATGCCCACGTCGCGCGACTCGTTCATCGACAGGCCGAACACGTCCGCCGTGACGGTGGCGCCCAGCGGGTGCAGCCGCGCGCGGGCCGCCGCCAGGAACCCGGCGATGGCATCCGTGCGGTTGCCGGCCGAATCCGCCGCGGGGTGCACCTGCGTGGGCAGGCTCTTGTACTGCTCCGGGAAGCGCACGTAGTCGAACTGGATCTCGCGGAACCCGGCGCGCACCGCCTCCTCGGCCACGGCGATGTTCATCTCCCACACGTTGCGGTCCCACGGGCTCACCCAGCTCAGGCCCTGCTTGTCGCGCCAGATGGTGCCGTCCGGGTTGCGGATGGACCACTCGGGCTTGAGCCGCGACAGGCGCGGGTCCTTGAACACCACCACGCGGGCGATGGGGTAGATGCCGTGCGCCCGCAGCGTGTCGACGATACCCTTGAGGTCGCGCACGGGGATGCTGCGCTCGTGGGCCGCCTGCCGCGCCACGGCCACCTGGCTGGGGTGCCGCACGCCGTCCTCGTCCTTGACGTCCACGACGAAGGTGTTGATCTCCGTCGAGTCTGCCAGGGCCAGCAGCTCCGCGCGCTTGACGGGGCTGCCGATGGCGTACGCGCTCACGTAGATGCCGCGGATGATGGGCGGCGCCTGGTCGCGCGGACGCGGCGGCGCGGGGCGCTCGGCTGGTGCCGGGGCCGCGCCGTCGGGCCGCTCCTCGGCCGCCAGCTGCGACGTGAGGCGCAGCTCGCGCCGCGCTTCTTTCTCGATGGAATCACACGAGACGGTGCCCGCGACCAGCGCGCAGGCAAGGAACGACGCGAGCGTACGGCGACCCACGGACAGCATGATGAACCCACAAGGCTGAGGACTGCGACTGCGGGCGAGGGACCAAGGACGGTCCACCGCGAGGAGATCGACGGCTGAGCAGGAGACCTTTGGGTCGGCCGGAAAGGCGGCGCGGGTGCGGCCCGGCGGGCAGACGATTGTTCCTTTTCGCCGAAAAGCCGGCACCGCAGAAAGGGTGCCGCCGAGTGCGGATCCGGACGCTCGGAGCGGGTGTTCTTCGCCGCGCGAACGCCGGGACCGCTGACGCGCAAAATAAGCGTCTTCGTGGCGGCGCGGGAGGGGCTTGTCGCAGGTTTGCTCACTCCGCCCGGAGGGCCTGGCGCGGCGGACATCTCGGCCACGCGTCGCCTCGCGGGACGAAGCCGGCCGGGTGCGTGTCGGCGGATGGACATCGGCGCGGCGCATCTTCCCGCGTGCGGCGCGCGCGCGTACATTGCCGCGCTTCTGACCTCCCCCTGGACGGAGCTAGGCGCGGCAGTGGATCCCAATCGCATCCTCATCATCGACTACGGCTCGCAGTTCACGCAGCTCATCGCGCGGCGCATCCGCGAGGAGCGCGTGTACTGCGAGATTCAGCCGCATACGCGCTCGCTGGAGTGGATCCGCGAGTGGCAGCCCAAGGGCATCATCCTTTCCGGCGGTCCCTCCAGCGTCTACGGCGAGGACGTGCCCACGGCGGACCCGGAGCTGCTGCGGATGGGCATTCCCGTGCTGGGCGTGTGCTACGGGATGCAGCTCATCACCTTCCTGGAAGGCGGCGTCGTCGAACGCGGGCGGCGCGAGTACGGCCGCGCGCACGTGACGGTGGACGAGCCCAGCGGCCTCTTTGACGGGTTCACCCCCGGCGAGCGCACGCAGGTGTGGATGAGCCACGGCGACCACGTGGTGCAGCCCCCGCCGGGCTACCGCCGCCTGGCGTCCACCGAGGGGCTGCCGTGGGCGGCCTTCGCGGCGGAGGACCGGCCCATCTACGGCGTGCAGTTCCACCTGGAGGTGGCGCACACCGTCCGCGGCGCCGACATGATCGGCAACTTCGTCTTTCGCGTGTGCGGCTGTGAGCCCACGTGGACGGCGGGGTCGTACATCGAGAACGAGATCACCAAGATCCGCGCGCAGGTGGGCGACGCGCAGGTCATCTGCGGCCTCTCCGGCGGCGTGGACTCGTCCGTGGCGGCGTCGCTCGTCCACCGCGCCATCGGCGACCAGCTGACGTGCATCTTCGTCGATACGGGGCTGCTGCGGCAGGGGGAGCGTGAATCCGTCGAGCGGACGTTCCGGGCGCACCTGGGCATCCGCCTGGAGGTGGTGGACGCGTCCGCGCTGTTCCTGGAGCGGCTCAAGGGCGTCGAGGATCCCGAGAAGAAGCGCAAGATCATCGGCAACACGTTCATCGACGTGTTCGAGGACGCGTCGGACCGCATCGGCGCGGACGCCCGGTTCCTCGTCCAGGGCACGCTGTACCCGGACGTCATCGAGTCGCTGAGCGTGAAGGGGCCATCGGCCACCATCAAGACGCACCACAACGTGGGCGGGCTCAAGGAGGACATGAAGTTCGGCCTGATCGAGCCGCTGCGCGAGCTGTTCAAGGACGAGGTGCGGCAGGTGGGGCGCGAGCTGGGGCTGCCGGAGGAGATGGTGGGCCGCCACCCGTTCCCCGGACCGGGGCTGGCCATCCGCGTGCTGGGCGCGGTGGACGAGCGCGAGCTGGCCGTGCTGCGCCAGGCGGACGTGATCTACCTGGAGGAGATTCGCGCGGCGGGGCTGTACGACGACATCTGGCAGGCGTTCGCCGTGCTGCTCCCCGTGCGCAGCGTGGGCGTGATGGGCGACGAGCGGACGTACGAGAACGTGTGCGCCCTTCGCGCCGTCACCAGCCGCGACGGCATGACGGCGGACTGGTACCCGTTCCCCCACGACGTGCTGGCGCGCATCTCCACGCGCATCATCAACGAGGTGAACGGGATCAACCGCGTGGTCTACGACATCAGCTCCAAGCCCCCGGCCACGATCGAGTGGGAGTAGGAAGTGCGTGAGTGCGGAAGTGCGGGAGTGCGGGAGTGGGATTCCGCACGGGCGGATGAGCGCACGCACGCCGGGCCCCAGACCCGGCGACTGAAGTCGCGGCACCGGAAGCGTGATGTCGGCCTGCGCCGACGGGTCCGGCACGGGCGAGTGCCGCGTGGATTTGCCGGCATCGCGCGGGCGGAACGCCGGCATCCCGCACGGAGGTGACCGCCGGAGCAGGTGAAGCCCCGCCGGGCGACGCGAAGCGTCGTCAGGGCGGGGCTTTCCGCTGTCGTAGCGGCGGCTTCAGCCGCTCCGGGGCGGGGACGGCGCCGCGCATCTGGGCCCGATTCGCGACAGCGCCTCCCGCCGCGCCCCAGCCGGAGCGAATGAATTCGCCGCTGGAAAGGCGCGAAGTCCGCCTTCGCGGACTGCCCCAGTGGCGGTCGTCCGGTGTGCACGTGGGCCGCCCCGGGAGCCGTTGAAGCCTCACGCAGTTTGTGAGGCTTTCCGCAGTCGTTGCGGCGGCTTCAGCCGCTCCGTCGTGGGCTCGTCACCCCGCCCGCGGATTGCGTCCGGCGCCCGCGCGACCTACGCTGTCGCCGTTCCCGCCGGCCGATCCGCATCCATCCCCCCGACTCCTTCGCATCCCGTGCCGACGATCATCCGCGTCCGCCGACTGGTTCCCGTGCTGGCCGCCCTGGCCCTGGCGCTTCCCGCCGCCGCGCAGCAGGACGCGTCGGAGCGGCTGCAGCAGCTCTTCGCGGAGGAGTGGGACTGGCGGGTGCGCGAAAGCCCGCTCTTCGCCACGTCGCTGGGCGACCCGCGCGGCCGCGACGCGCTCGACGCCACGGGGCTGGCGGACATCGAGCGGCAGACGGCGGAGAACCGCCGCTTTCTGCAGCGCCTGCGCGCCATCCCGCGCGACTCGCTCTCGCCGCAGGACCGCGTCAACTACGACATCTTCGAGCGCGGCAAGGCCGAGAGCATCGAGGAGTTCGAGCTGGGGCTGCACCTCATCCCCATCACCAACCGGGAAGGGTTCCACACCTTCTTTCCGCAGCTGCCCGACAACGTGCCGCTGCAGACGGTGGCGGACTACGAGAGCTACATCGCCCGGCTGCGCGCGTTCCGGCCCTGGGTGGGGCAGCACGTGGAGCTCATGCGCGAGGGCATTCGCCGCGGGATGGTGCTGCCGCGCGTGTCGCTGGAGGGGATCGAGGGCATGCTGGAGCCGCACCTTGTCGCCGACCCCACGCAAAGCCTGCTGTACAAGCCGTTCACCGCCTTTCCCGCCGGGGTGCCCGAGGCGGAGCGCGCGCGGCTGGCGGCGGCGGGGCGCGCGGCCGTGGAGGAGAGCGTCGTCCCCGGCTACCGCGACTTCCTGCAGTTCATCCAGCGCGAGTACGTGCCGGCGGCGCGCGCGGGGATCGGCGCGTCGGAGCTGCCCAACGGCCGCGCCATCTACGCCCAGCGGGTGCGCAGCTACACCACGCTGGACGTGACGCCGGACCAGGTGCACGAGACGGGGCTGCGCGAGGTGGCCCGCATCCGCGCGCAGATGGACTCGCTCATCCGCGCCACGGGCTTTACGGGCACGTTCCCCGAGTTCATCCAGTTCCTGCGCACGGACCCGCGCTTCTACGTGCAGACACCCGAGGCGCTGATGGAGCGCACGTCGCTCGTCCTCAAGCGGATGGACGGCGAGCTGCCGCGATTGTTCGGCCGGCTGCCGCGCATGTCGTACGGCATTCGCGCCATCCCCGACTTCATCGCCCCGCGCACGACGACGGCGTACTACTCGCGTCCGTCCGGCGACGGCACCCGCAGCGGCACGTACTGGGTGAACACGTACGACCTGCCCAGCCGGCCCACGTACGAGATCGAGGCGCTCTCGTTCCACGAGGCCGTCCCCGGCCACCACCTGCAGATCGCCCTGCAGCAGGAGCTGGAGGGGATGCCCACGTTCCGCCGCTTCACCAGCTTCACGGCGTTCGTGGAGGGCTGGGGGCTGTACGCGGAGCGGCTGGGGTACGACGTGGGCTTCTACCAGGACCCGTACAGCCGATTTGGCCAGCTGTCGTACGACATGTGGCGCGCCTGCCGCCTGGTCGTCGACACGGGAATGCACTGGAAGGGGTGGACGCGGCAGCAGGCCATCGACTTCATGGCGGAGAACAGCGCGCTCACGCTGCTCAACATCACCAACGAGGTGGATCGCTACATCGCGTGGCCGGGCCAGGCGCTGGGATACAAGATGGGGCAGCTCAAGATCAGCGAGCTGCGGGCCGAGGCGCAGGCCGCGCTGGGCGATCGCTTCGACCTGCGCCGCTTTCACGACGTGGTCCTGGGCAGCGGCTCCGTCCCGCTGACGGTGCTGGAGACGAACGTGCGCGCGTGGATCGCGGCGGAGCGGGGGCGGGAAGTGCGTTAGTGCGTTAGTGCGAGAGTGCGAGAGTGCGAGAGTGCGAGAG
>NZ_DASURI010000190.1:0-6630 GCF_036280135.1 Longimicrobium sp. | reverse complement strand
AGGGCCCGCGGGAGGTGGATGGGGACCCGCGCGCCGCGAAAGCGCATCATGGCCGGGCGCGGGTGGTCCGTGGGCAGGGGCAGCAGCTCCGGCGCGCCGGCCAGCCGCTCCGTCCACCACGCCAGCAGCCCGTCCAGCGTGCCGCCGGAGAGCCGCGCGCGCTGCCAGGCGGCCACGTCCGCGTACTGCACGGCCAGGGGGGCCAGCGGCGACGGCTCGCCCCGGCCGTACGCGCCGTAGAGCGCGGCCAGCTCGCGGAACCACACGTCCTGGCTCCACTCGTCCGTCACCAGGTGGTGCATGCAGACGAGGAGCGCGTGGTCGTCGTCCGCCAGCCTGAGGAGCCGCGCGCGGAAGAGCGGGCCGGCCGCCAGGTCGAACGGGCGGTCCGCCTCGTCCGCCGCGCGCCGGCGCACCTCCGCCTCGCGCGCCTCCGGGTCCAGGGCGGACAGGTCGTCCACGGGGAGGGCGAAGCCGCCAAAGGGGGCAATGGCCTGCGCGGGCGCGCCGTCCTCCTCGCGCACCGTCGTCCGCAGGGCCTCGTGCCGGCGGACCACCTCGCCCAGCGCCCGCTCCAGCGCCGCGGCGTCCAGTGTTCCCCGCAGCCGCAGGAAGACGGGGACGTTGAAGAAGGCCTGCCCGGGCTGCAGCCGGTCCAGGAACCACAGCCGCTCCTGCGCGAACGAGAGCGGCAGCGGCCCGCCGCGGTCCACGGGAACGATGGGGGACGGCGGCGGGGTGAATCTTCCCCGCAGCGCCCGCACCCGCTCCGCCACCCGCGCCACGGTGGGCGCCTCGAACAGGGCCCGCAGGGGCAGCTCCACCCCCAGGGCCTCGCGGATGCGCGACACCAGGCGCATGGCCAGCAGCGAGTGCCCCCCGCGGTCAAAGAACCCGTCGTGCCGGCCCACGCGCTCCACGCCCAGCACCGACGCCCACAGCTCCGCCAGCCGCGCCTCGACCTCCGTCTCCGGCGCGGCGTAGGGCTCGCGCGCGGCGTACGCGGGCGCGGGCAGCCGGCGGCGGTCCACCTTGCCGCTGGAGTTCAGCGGCAGCGCGTCCAGGAGGACGAAGGCCGACGGCACCATGTGCTCCGGCAGCCGCGCCCGCAGGTGCGCCCGCAACGCGTCCTCGATCCCCTCCGCGGATTCTGCGGACGCGGCGGGTTCGGCCGATGCTGCGGATTCTGCGGATCCGGTCGATCCGGCAGCTTCTGCGGATTCCGCGGATTCGATCGATCCGACCGATGCCGCGGATCCGGTCGGTGTGGTGGATTCGGTCGATGCGGCGGATTCGATCGATGCGGCGGATTCGGCCGACGCGGCGGACGCGGGGACGACGTAGGCGGCCAGGCGGGGGCCGCCCGGCGCGTCCTCGCGGGCCATGACAAAGGCCTGGCGCACGGCGGGATGCTCCGTCAGGGCCGCCTCCACCTCGCCCGTCTCGATGCGAAAGCCGCGGATCTTGACCTGGTGGTCCACGCGGCCCAGGAACTCCAGGTTGCCGTCCGCCAGCCAGCGCATCCGGTCGCCCGTGCGGTAGCGCCGCGCCCCCCGCGCCGACGGGTCGGGAACAAAGCGCTCGGCCGTGAGCGCCGGCCGGCCCAGGTAGCCGCGCGCCAGCCCCTCGCCGGCCACGTACAGCTCCCCCGGCACGTCCACCAGGGTGGGCCGCAGCCCGCCGTCCAGCACGTGCAGGCGCACGTTGCCTTGCGGCGTGCCGATGGGAAGGTTGGGCCAGCGGCGGGAGTGGTCCACGCCCGCCTCCAGCCGCAGCATGGTGGAGGTGCAGGCCGTCTCGGTAAGGCCAAAGACGTGCGCCAGCTCGCCGCCCACCGTGGCCCACTCCGCCAGGCGCTCGGGCGAGACGCGCTCGCCGCCCACCAGCACGAAGCGCAGGCACTCCGGCACGCGGGCGCCGGCGCGGGCCAGCTCGTGCACCCACTGGTGCCACAGGGCCGTGGGCAGCTCCAGGCTGGTGACGCCCAGGGCGCGGATGGCGCGCGAAAGCTCCGGCGGCGAAAGCAGCTCCGCGCCGGCCACCGCCACGGCCGCGCCGGCGAACCAGGTGGGGTACAGCTCCTCCACCACCACGTCGAACGCGGGCGAGGCGAACTGCAGCACGCGGTCGTCCGGGCGCAGCGCCATGCGCGCCGCGAAGTCCGTGGCAAAGTTGACCACGGCGCGGTGGGCCACCGCCACGCCCTTGGGCCGGCCCGTGGAGCCGGAGGTGTAGATGACGTACGCCAGGTTGTCGGGCCCGGCGCCGCTCTCCGGCGCCGCGTCGCCCTCCGCGTCGATGGCGGCGGCGTCCCCGTCCAGGCGAACGACCCGCGCGGCCCCGGCCCGGGCGCGCGCCGCCAGCGCATCGGTGGTCAGCAGCACGCGCGCGCCGGCGTCGTCCAGCATGTAGGCCAGCCGCTCCGCCGGGTACTCCGGGTCCAGGGGAACGTAGGCGCCCCCGGCCTTGAGCACGCCCAGCGTGGCCACGAGCATCTCCGGGCCGCGGCCCAGCAGGATGCCCACGCGGGCCTCGGGGCCCACGCCCAGGCGGCGCAGGTGGTTGGCCAGGCGGTTGGCCCGCGCGTCCAGCGCGGCGTACGGGATCTCGCCGCCGGGGTGCACGACGGCCGGCGCGCCCGGCGTGCGCAGCGCCCGCGCGGCGAACAGCTCGTGCAGGCAGCGGTCGCGGGGAAACGGCACCTCCGTGCGGTTCCACGCGTCCAGCAGGCGCCGCTCGTCCCCGCCCACCAGCTCCAGGTCGCGCACGGGGACGGCGGGGTCGCGGGCCACCTGCTCCAGCAGGTGGTCCAGCGCCGACACCCAGCGCTCCACGGTGCCGCCGTCAAAGAGGTCCGCGCGGTACTCGCAGGTCAGGCGCAGGTCCTCGCCCGCCTCCACGAAGTTCACGTCCAGGTCCATCTTGACGCCGCCGCCGAAGTTGGGCTCCATCCGGGCGCGCAGCCCGCCCAGCGACGCCGCGCCGGCGCCCTGGCGGTCCAGGTTCATCAGCACGGAGAACAGGGGCGCGCGGCCCCCGTCGCGGGTGCCAGGCAGGGACGCCACCAGCCGCGGAAGCGAGAACCGCTGGTGCTGCACGCCCCGCAGCGTGGTGCCCCGCACGCGCCGCGCGAGGGCCAGGAACGTCTCCGCCTCGTCCACCCGCACGCGCACGGGGAGCATGTTGATGGCGTAGCCCACCAGCGACGCGGCGTCGCCTCCGTCCGCCTGCCCGGCGGAGGGCGTGCCCACCACCACGTCGTCCTGCCCGGCCAGCCGCGCCAGCCACAGGGCCTGCGCGGCCAGCAGGGCGTGGAACGGCGTGAGCCCGTGGGGCCGCACGGCGGCGGCCAGCCGCCGCGCCAGCCCCGGGGCCAGCGCGCGGGCCACCTGCTCGCCGCGGTAGCCGCGCACGGCGGGCCGCGGCCCGGGCGTGGGCAGCTCCAGCACGGGCACGCCGCCGGCGAACTGCGCGCGCCAGTACGCCTGCGCCTCGTCGTCGTCGTCCAGGGCGGCGCCGTGCGCGCGCACCAGGGCCGCGTAGTCCGGCGGCGGCGGCAGCTGGGCCGTGCGCCCGTCCCGCGCGGCCGTGTAGAGCGCGTCCAGCTCCTTCCACAGGATGGCGAACGACCAGCCGTCCAGGGCCACGTGGTGCGCCTCGAACAGCAGCACGTGCTCGTCGCTGGCCACGCGGGCCAGGGCAAAGCGCGCCACGGGGCCGTGCTCCAGGTCGAACGGGCGGCGCACGGTGCGGCGCACCCACGCCGTCACGGCCG
The DNA here is from genome assembly GCF_036280135.1 of Longimicrobium sp. Lineage (GTDB taxonomy): Bacteria > Gemmatimonadota > Gemmatimonadetes > Longimicrobiales > Longimicrobiaceae > Longimicrobium. The sequence continues at coordinate 2,855 of NZ_DASURI010000190.1, read as the reverse complement.
CCTCGCGCGCGTCCGCCGGCAGGGCGCCAAAGTCCTCGCGGGGCAGCTCCACCCTCCGCGCGGGGTGAATGCGCTGCGCCTCGCCGTCGGGGGTGAGGGTGATGCGCAGGGCATCGTGGCGGTCCACCAGGGCCTGCAGGGCGCGGTGCAGCGCGTCCGCGTCCAGGGCGCCGTGCAGGCGGATGGAGCTGGATTCGATGTAGGCCAGCGACGCCTCGTCCCCCATCTGCGACTCGATCCACAGCTGCCGCTGCCCGTCCGTCAGGGGAACGCGGCGGATGCCCTGCCCCGCCCCGTCCCTGTCGTCCTCCGCGGCGGACGCGGCATCGGCGGATCGCCCGGCATCGGCGGATCGCGCGGCATCGGCGGATCGCTGGGCATCGGCGGATCGCGCGGGATCGACGGATGCGGCATCGGTGGATCGCCCGGCATCGGCAGATCGCGCGGCATCGGCGGTTCGCGCGGAGGAGGCAGCGGATTCGGAGACGACGGAGGCGGATGCCGCGACCTCGATCCGCACCGGACCGGCATGGGCCCCGCGCGCGCCGTTGGGGCCGGACGGGGCGGACGGGTCGGGGAGAAAGCCGCCGCTCCGCATGGCCTCGGCCGAGGCGCGGACGGCGTCGAACACGCGGTCCAGGTCCTCGTCCGTGTGCGCGTCGGACAGAAAGTGCGTCCCCGTCTCCGGGATCACATGGACGCCGTGGAGCACCAGGTGATGGTTGAACAGGTCCGCGAACTTGACCTCCGGCCCAAAGAAGAAGCGGAACGACGAGGCAAAGTGCGCCGCCGTGACGGGGTATCCGCCCGCGTCGAAGAACGCGTTCAGCCGGTGCGCCAGGTGCGCCGTCCGCTCGTTGAGCGCGTCGTACAGGGGCTGGCCGCGGCGCTGGATCTCCTCCAGGATGGAGACCGTCACGGCCATGGAGATGGGGTGCTTCCAGAAGGCGCCGGCAAAGAGGGTGCGCTGCGCCGGGGGGAACGAGTCGTCGCCGTAGCGCCACACGCCGCCGTCAAAGACGCTCATGGGCTCGCGCTTGCCCGCCACCACGCCCATGGGCAGCCCGCCCGCCACGATCTTGCCGTACGTCACCAGGTCGGCGTCGATGCCAAAGTGGGCCTGCGCGCCGCCGGGCCCCATCCGGAACCCCGTGATGAGCTCGTCGAACAGCAGCAGCGCGCCGGCTTGGCGCGTCATCCGCCGCAGCTCGCGCAAAAACGCGAACGGCTGCAGGTCCGGCCGGCGGCTCTGCACGGGCTCCACCATCACCAGGGCGATCTCGTGCAGGTGCTCCGCCAGGCGGGCCAGCGACGCGGGCTCGTCGTACTCCAGCATCAGCACGTCGCCCAGGGGCAGCGGGGGCACGCCGGGCGCGCTGGGCCGCACCTCGCCGCCGGGCATCATCCGCCCCAGCACGAGGTCCGCCCAGCCGTGGTAGCTGCCGGCGAAGTACGCCACCTTGGTCCGCCCCGTGTACGCGCGGGCGGCGCGGACGGCGCCCGTGACGGCCTCCGTGCCCGAGTTGCAGAACACCGCGCGCTCGTTGCCGCCCAGCGCGCAGACGAGCTCCGCCGCGCGGCCGGCCAGCGCCGACTGCGGACCCAGGCCGTAGCCCGCCTCGATCTGCTCCTGCAGGGCGCGGGTGACAAAGTCCGGGGCGTGGCCAAACAGGTTGCAGCCGAACGACATCCCCGTGTCCACGTACTCGTTGCCGTCCACGTCCCACACGCGCGAGCCGCGGGCGCGGCGGCCCACGATGGGGTACGTGATCTCCTTCCACGCGCGGCGAAACCGGGCCGTCACCCGCGTGTCGGCCAGGGGCACGTGGTAGCGGGCCTGGTGCGCCTTGGACCCTTTCGTCCGCTCCACGTACCGGGCGATGAAGCCGTCCAGGTACGCGCGCTGCTCCGCCGTCATCCCCGCCGGCGCGTCCGTGTTCAGCGGCTGATAGGCCACGAACGTCGGCGGCTGGATGCGGGCCCGCGGCGCCCCCTCCCCCTCGTGCGGTGCCGGTCGTCCTCCATCCGCCGATCCGGATCGTCCGGCCTCGGCTGATCCGGATCGCTCCTCATCCGCCGACATCGATCGCGCCACGTCATCCGATGCCGATCGCGCGATGTCCGCCGACCCCAATCGCCCGAAGTCAGCCGACGCCGATCGTCCCGCGTCCGCCGACATCGATCGCGCCACGTCATCCGGTGCCGACCGCGCGATGTCCGCCGAGGCCGATCGCCCTTCATCCACCGGGCCCGATCGCCCGATGTCAGCCGACGCCGATCGTCCCGCGTCCGCCGATGGAGATCGCACCCCATCCGCCGATGCCGATCGCACCTCGTCCGCCGTCGATTCGGCGGCAGGGACTGGATGGACGACGGCGGGGAGCGTGGGGGCGGGCTGGCCGGTGACGGCGGCGAGCTGCTGCGCCATCAGCTGCGTCATGGCCTGGAGCTGCTGCGCGATCACCTGCTGCACCACGCTGCTCCCCTCCGGCGCCGCGGACAGCGCCCCGGCCGGGTAGAACGCGGGCGGCGCGGGCACCACGCGCGGCGCCGCGGCCGCGGACATGGACGGCGCGGGCTCGGCGAATCCGACGGGTTCGGCCGATGACGGGGCATCCGCGGACAAAGCGGCGTCCGCGAGCGCGTCGGGATCGTGGACGACGGCGTCCGGAGGAAGGACGCCGTCGATGTGGCGCGCGAGGGCGTCCAGCGTGGCCATCTCCTCCAGCACCTCGATGAGGGCCAGGCGCACGCCCATCCGCTTTTCGATGGCCGAGATGGCCTGCAGCAGGAGCAGCGAGTCGAAGCCCGCCTGGAACAGGTCCACCTCCGCCCGCACGTGCTCCCGCGCGATC
>NZ_DASURI010000189.1:0-2267 GCF_036280135.1 Longimicrobium sp. | reverse complement strand
CGCGCCCGCCGATGCGCGTGCCGTTGGACAGCTCCACGACGGTGGGCTCGCCCCGCGCGGCCCACGAGGCCTCGCGGTACGGCTTGGATGCATCCACCACGCGGGTGATGCCGGGCACGAGCAGGCGCCGCTGCGCGGCCTCGGCCTCCGCGGCCCGCGCCGGCTCGCGCGTGCCCTCTTCACCCCGGGCGGCCCGGGCCACCGTCTTTGTCGCGGTCTTCATGGCGGTCTTCATCGGTCCCCTCTTCCTGCGGCGGCCGCGGACGTGCGTCCGGGCACGGTGCCTGATGACAAAGCAAGAGCGGCTCGCGATCCGGACCGGCCGCGAACGCGGGGTACGGAGGGGGCCGCATGGCAAAAGGCGAAACCGGCATGAGTTGCCCGCAAATGGAATTCGCAAACATAAGACAGGTCCCCGTGAACGGGCAACCTGCAACTCAGTCCGGTTCTGCGTCCGGCACTCGTCGTGGCGGAAACGGTCGGGCCGCCCGTCACGGGTCCATCCCCCCGGCGAGCAGGGCCGCGAGCAGGGCGTCCACGTCGTCGTCGGACAGGTTGTCCGCCGAGAACGCGACCGTGCCCATCCCGCCGTCCAGCAGGCCGTCGTCGTCCGCGGGCGCGGCGGACGCGCACGCCTCGTCCACGGCCCGAGCCAGCCCGGCGAGGGTGGAGTGGAGAAAGAGGGCCGTGGCGGGCACGCGCGCCCCAAAGCGCTCGCTTACGCGCGACGCCACCCGCGCCGCCAGCAGCGAGTGCCCGCCCAGGTCGAAGAAGTCGTCCCGGCGCCCCACCCGCTCCCGGCCCATGACCTCCGCCCAGATCTCCGCCAGCGCCTGCTCCGTGGCACCCTCCGGCGCCTCGAACCCCTGCCGGGCGAACGCGTCGTCCTCCGGCGCGGGGAGCGCCCTGCGATCGGTCTTGCCGTTGGGCGTCTGCGGCAGCGCGTCCAGGCGCACGTACGCCGCCGGCACCATGTACGCCGGCAGCCGCTCCGCCAGGTGCGCGCGCAGGCCGTCCACCTCCACCGTCCCGTCCGCCACGACGTACGCCACCAGCCGCGTGTCGCCCGGCACGTCCTCGCGCGCCAGCACCACCGCCGCGTGCACCTCCGGGTGCTCCACGAGACGCGACTCGATCTCGCCCGGCTCGATGCGGAAGCCGCGCACCTTCACCTGGAAGTCCGTCCGCCCCAGGTACTCCAGCTCGCCGTTCGCGTCCGCGCGGCGGCGTACGCGGTCCATCACGCGGTACATCCGCCCGCCGGGCGCACCGAAGGGGCACGGGAGAAAGCGCTCCGCCGTCATCGCCGGGCGGCTGGCGTAGCCGCGCGCCAGGCCGTCACCGGCCAGGTACAGCTCGCCGGCCGTGCCCAGGGGCACGGGCTGCAGCTGCGCGTCCAGCACGTACGCCTGCGAGTTGGCCAGCGGGGTCCCGATCAGCACCGGCTCCCCGCCCCGCGCCACGAGCGAGTACGTGGAGTACGTGGTGTCTTCCGTGGGCCCGTACAGGTTGCGCACCGTTTCCACCGTCCCCAGCGCGTACAGCCCCTGCGCCAGCTCGTTGGGCAGCGCCTCGCCGGCCAGGTTCACCGTCCGCACGCTGGACGGGATGCCGCCCGTGCGCAGCAGCTCCGCCGCGGCCGTGGGCACCATGCTGACGTAGCGCACACCCTGGTCAGCGACGGAGGGCAGGTCCAGCGCGTTCTCCACCATCACCAGCGTGCCGCCCCAGCACAGCGTGCCGAACAGCTCCGCCACGGAGACGTCGAAGTTCACGGAGGTGGAGAAGAGGACGGACGCGCGCTCCTCGTCCGCGACCGTGTCCCGCATCCAGTGCAGCAGCACGGACACGGCGGAATGGCGGATCATCACCCCCTTGGGCCGCCCCGTGGACCCCGAGGTGAAGATGACGTGCGACAGGTTCTCGGGCGTGACACCCGTCTCCGGCGCCGTGCCCGGCTCCGCCGCCAGCGCCGCGCGCTCGCGGTCCAGCAGGAGCCGGCCGGCCGCGCCCTCCGGCAGCCGGTCCGCCAGGGTGGCGTCGGTGACGACGAGCGCGATGCCGGCGTCCTCCACCATGTAGCCCAGCCGCTCGCGCGGGTACGCCGGGTCCAGCGGCACGTACGCCGCGCCCGCACCCAGCACCCCCAGCAGGGCCGCGACCAGGTCCGGCGTGCGCGGCAGGCAGATGCCCACGCACACCTCCGGCCCCGCGCCCCGCCGCCGCAGCGCGTGGCTGATGCGGTTCGCCCGGCGCCCCAGCTCCGC
>NZ_DASURI010000188.1:0-3473 GCF_036280135.1 Longimicrobium sp. | reverse complement strand
AGGGCCCGCGGGTGAGGGCCAACGAAACCCCACCCTCCCGCCTCATTCCTGTGTCGTCCCCGCCGGATGGGCAGGCCGGGCATGGTCCGCTTCTTGTACGGGCGGAACACCTGCCCGCCGCCGGCCTAGAAGGTCGGCGCGGGCATCGTGTTGTCTACGGCAAGGAACCACACCCCGAGAACGAGATGAAGCACATCGGTCTGGCCGCCGGCCTGGCGCTGGGCGCCGCGCTCCTCGCGTCGCCTTCGCAGGCGCAGGTCTTCACCACGCCCTTTCAGTCGCCCATCCCGTCCAGCGACTTTGGCGTCTACGTAAGCGACCTGGGCGACGTCGCCGTCGAAGGCATCTGGCGCCGTCCCTCGCGCGGTGGCAGCGACGTCGGCATCCGCGCCGGCTACGCCGACCTGGGCAACGGCGCCCTCACCCTGGGCCTGGAGACGCGCAACCCCGTCGTGCTGGCGGGCGCGCCCATCGGCTTGGCGTTCACGGCGGCCGGGCAGGGCGTCTTTGGCGAGGGCACCTCGCTGCTGGGCGGCCAGGTGGGCTTCAGCGCGGGGCAGCGCATCCCCGCCGGCACCTTCAGCGTCACGCCGTTCATCCATCCGCGGCTGGCCGTCATCGCCGACCTGTCGGACGACAACGACGTGGTGAACGACGACAACGAGGTGGACCTGGACGTCCGCGCCGACATCGGCGCCGACTTCGACTTTGCCGCGGGCGTGTCGCTGCGCCTGGACATCAACCTCGCCGACGGGGCCAACTGGGGGCTGGGGCTGGCCTGGCGCCAGTGAGCCGCCCGTCCGCGCCGTCTGATCGCCATCCTCACCGCCGCGCCACCGGGCCGGCGGTGAGTCGTCTCTATCGGGAACGTCATGCAGAGAGCCGACCTGCACATCCACACCCGCGCCAGTGACGGCGAGCTTTCGCCCACGGACGTGGTGCGCGCCGCCGTCGAGGGCAAGCTCGACTACATCTCCGTCACGGACCACGACACCATCAAGGGCCTGGCCGAGGCGCTGGACGCCGCCCGGGGCACGTCCGTGCGCGTGATCACCGGCGTGGAGGTGAGCAGCGAATTCGAAGGGGTGGAGTGCCACATCCTGGGCTACCACGTGTCGCCCCAGGCGGCGCCCCTGCTGGCGCACGAGCACGGCGCGCTGGACCGCCGGCAGGAGCGCGCGCGGGAGATGGTGCGCATTCTCCAGGGGCAGGGCCTCGCCATCGAGTACGACGACGTGCTGCGCGCCGCGGGGACGGACGCCCGCGCCATCGGCCGGCCGCACGTGGCGCGGGCGCTGCTGGCCGCCGGCCACGTGCGCTCCATGGGCGAGGCGTTCGAGCGCTACCTGGCGGACGGCGGGCTGGCCTTTGTCCGGACGGAGTTCCCCTCCGTCCGCGACTCCATCGAGATGATCCGGGCGTCCGGCGGCGTGGCCGTGTGGGCGCACCCCGGGCTGGACGTGCTGGAGCGCTTTGCCCCCTCGTTCGCCGAGTGGGGGATGTCGGGGCTGGAGGTGTTCCGGCCGAATACGACGCCCACGGACGGCAAGCGCATCCGCGGCGTGGCGCGCGGGCTGGGGATGTTCACCACGGGCGGATCGGACTGGCACGGGCCGTATCGCTCGCGCCTGGGCGACTTCTTCGTCCCGGCCGACGAGGTCCGGGAGTTGCTCGACCTGGCCCCGGCCGCCTGACGGCCACGGACCTTTCCGGGAGGTCGGACGTGTCCCATCCTGCGCGATTCATGGCGGGCGTGCGCGATCCCTGGGTCATCCCGGGGCTCGCGCTCCTTGCCGTTCTCACCCTCGGCGTCCTCTACCTCTACGCCAGCCAGCCGCAGAGCGCGGCCGAGGTGGGGAGCCGCGCGTGGGTCACCCTCGCGCCCGACGCCTACACGCCGCGCATCAGCCGGGCGCGGGAGCGGGTCAAGGCCGGCCAGGACGCCGCGGCCCTGGGCGACACGGCGGCCGCCATCGCGCGCTACGCCGAGGCGGAGGAAGAAGCGCTCAGCGCCCGCGAGCGCGCCGGCACGCCCGAGCGCGCGGCCGAGGCGGCGGAGCTGTGGGCCGGCATTGCCCTGGACCGCGCGGGATTGATGCTGGCCACGGGCGCCACGCCCTGGTACCGCGGCGACAACGACCAGCTGCTGCGGGACGCGCAGGCCGTCGTGCAGCGCGTCCGCGCGGCGCCCGTCTCCCCCGCCACGAAGGCAAGGGCCGAGGCGCTGGACGGGCGGATCACGCGTCAGCTGCGCACGGGTCCCCTGGAATGGCTCCCCGGACGATGACCGCCGCCCAGCGCCACACGGCCGCCTCCCTCGCCTTTCTCGCCAGCGCCACGGTGGCCGGCATCGCCCTCGTGCCGGATGGCGTGGAGTACCGCGCGTTCGGCATGGTGGAAGGCGTGTTTGCCCTGCTGCTGGCGTACCTGCTCGTCTTTCGCGGCGCGTGGGAGCGGCCCGAGGCGCTCACGGGGTGGATGGCCGTCGTCTACGGCGTGCTGGCGAGCGCGCAGGTGCTGGAGCTGCTCCTTCCCCCGCCGGGGATGATCGAGTGGATGGTGGTGGCGGGGATCGCCGTGACGGCGTGGGGCGCGTTCAGCGGCGGCACGCGGCGCCGGCTCGTCTTTTCGCTGGCCAGCCTGGCCCTGCTGCTGGCGGTGCTCAAGTTCTCGGTGATTCCCGTGCTGTGGACGCGCGTGGGTCCCGCCGCCGGAACGGGCTTCGGCCTGGGCGACGTGGCCGAAGGCGTGCGTCGCGCCTTCGCGGACTACCGTCCCCTGCGTCCAATCGGCCAACTGGTGGGGTTCGTGGCCGTGGCCCTCTGGGCGCTCGGCACGCGCCTTCTGTGGCCGCCGGACGCGGAGGATGCCGTCGCGGACGATCTCTCGAAACCATAGAGCACCTGCATTTCTCACACGGGGCTGCGCCAACGGAAACGGCAACGGGAACTGCAGCAGCGACTCTGTTGTCCGTTGCAGTTACCGTTGGCGCAGCCCCGTTGGCCCCTGGGCCCCGTGTGAGAATGCAGTTGATGGGTTGTTCTCGCGCTGAACTTGACCCGTTGGCTAACCCGTTGACCTGTATGGGTTTAGCGATTAGATTGGATGCACTTCGCGGATGGGGCGCCGAAAGTGCGGCTCCGAAAAAGGTCGACGCACGCCGTTGACAACCGCGATCAAGGCTGATAAGTTAGAAGGCTCCGCAGCGCATGGCGCTGCGACAGGACTGTTTGAAAATCCGGGTATTGGGATTGGGTAGCAAGAGAGAGATCTGAGTGGATCTGCTCGAGAGCACCAAGCGTGTGTGTCGGCTTTTAGGTGGGCCGGAGTGCCTCGCGTTTAACCGGCGCGAGCGAGCATATCCGGTCAAGCGAAAGTAGGGCGCACGGTGGATGCCTTGGCACGGACAGGCGAAGAAGGGCGCGATAAGCTGCGAAAAGCGTCGGGGAGCTGCACGTAAGCGTTGATCCGGC
>NZ_DASURI010000187.1:0-7705 GCF_036280135.1 Longimicrobium sp. | reverse complement strand
AAGCCCGAGCCCGTCGCCGCCACGCCGCCGCCGAAGGTCGAGCCCAGGCCCGAGCCGGTCGCGGCCCCCGTCATCACGCTCAAACCGGAGACGCCGGCCGCGGACGAGACGCGCGCCGAGGCCGCATACGTCGCGGCACCGCTGCCGATCCCGCAGGTAGAGCCCGCGCCGATCGCGAGCGCCTCGATTGATGACACCGCGCCCATTTCACTGCCGGAGCGGCGCCGGCGGGGGATGGAGCGGCTGGGCGGAACGCAGTCCGGCGGCAGCAAGCGCGGGCTGATCGCGGCGGGCATTGCCGTCGCGGTGCTGGTAGGCGGCGGCGTGGTCGCCAAGACGCTGATGGCCCGGCCGGGCGGCGCCGTGCCGCAGGTCGCGCAGAACCTCACGTCGCAGGCGGCGGCCTCGCTGGGCACGGCCCCGGCCGCCGCGCAGCCGCAGGCGCCGACGGACAGTGTAGTCCCCGCCGCGCTGCCCCCGCTGACGCCGGCCGACACGGCCGGCCTGACGGCGGCGGAGAAGCGCAAGCAGGAAGAGGATCGGCGCAAGCAGGAGGAGCAGCGCCGGCTTCAGCAGCGTCAGCAGGATTCGCTTCGGCAGGCGCAGCTGGCCGCCGCCGCCGCGCAGCAGCCGGTGGCGCCCGTGCCGCAGCAGGTGGCCCTGCAGAACGCGCCGCGACCGGCGCCGAGCGTGCCGGCGCCGCAGATGGAGCAGCGCCCGGCCGCGCCCGCCGTGTCCACGCCGGCCCCGACGACGGCGGCGCCCTCGCGTCCCGCGGCGGACCCCAACCGCGTGTACAGCGCGGAGGAGCTGGACGTGCGTCCGTCGCTGTCGAACGCGTCGGCGTTCCGCTCGGCCGTCAGCCGCTCGTATCCCACGGCGCTGGAGGGCACGAACACGTGGGGCAGCGCGGTGGTCTCGTTCGTCGTGCGGCCGGACGGGTCGGTGGATCGCTCGTCCATCTCCGTCGTGGAGGCGTCGCACCCGGCCTTCCGCGGCGCGGCCTCGGCGGCCATCTCGCGGGCGCGGTTCACGCCGGCGCGCGTGGGCGGGCAGGCCGTGCCCACGCAGGTGTCCATGCCCATCACGTGGCGTGGCGGCGCGCAGGATGATGACTGAGGACTGCAGGAGCTGCAGGGAATAGGTGATAGGGAATAGGGAATAGCCTGCAACTGCAACTACTTGAACAGCGGGGTACAGGGGACAGGTTACAGGGACAGCCTGCAACGGCATCGGCGCCCCGGCTTCTGTGAGGAGGCCGGGGCGCCGTCTGCTATCTGCCCATTATCCGGAAGCGGGCTTCGTGTACATGAGGCCGCCCCTCAGCCGGAGCGAATGAATTCGCCGCTGGAAAGGCACGAAGTCCGCCTGCGCGGACTTGCGCCGAGGCCGCCTTCGATAGCTCGAGGACCGCCCTGGTGCACAACGACCGCGTGCGGCAGGAGCGGTCGGCGCAGGCCGACATCACGTTGTCATAGCCGCGAAGCCGCGGATTCATTCGCCGCGGCCGGGGTGCCGCGATCGACTCGGATCCCGATCGGCTCGCCCACTCCTACGCCGCCCTCCGCGTATCGTGATGCCGGATCAGTTACTTCCGCACTCACGCACTAACACACTCACGCACTTCCCTCAGTCCACGTACGTCTCGAAGAAGCCGCGGAGACGGCCGATCTCGCGGCCGCGCTCCGTGACCGTCGCCACGCCGCGCATCTGCACGAACCAGCGGCGGCTCGGGCGATCCATGTCCGTCACGTGGACGGCCTCCACGTCGACCGTGACCGCCATCCCCTGCCGCGCATCCTCGAAGCGGAAGCGGCGCGGGACCTGGATCTGCCGGCCGCCCTCCGCCGCCACCGTCTGCATCTCCGTGAAGCGGTTCTCGCCCGGGCGATAGACGCCGCGCACGCCGCGCCCATCCACCAGGTACGCGAACAGCCCCTCCGCGCCCGTCCCCGCGCCGCGGACGACACCGTACAGCAGCGACAGGTCCGCGCCGGACGCCGAGCCCCACTCCCACGACACGTCGCGCCACACGCCCCAGTTGTGGTCGTGGTACGCCTGCGCGCCGCTGATCCGCTGGCACACGGGAAGGCAGACGGTGCCGTCCGCGCGGGCATGGAGCGCCGGCGTCACGTAGCCGGAGATCAGCCGATCGCTGCCCAGATCCGTGGGCGGAAAGTAGCGGCGCGGCGCGGGCGTCACGCGCAGGTCCAGCCGCACCCCGCCCGCATCCGCCGCCACGCGGTACCCGTCGCCCTCCAGCCGCACGAACGCGCGGTCGCCGAACTGGAGGTCCGGCGAAGCCGTGTCGAAGCGCACCTGGTCGCCGGCCAGGTCGCGGGTGAGCGAACGGTGCGTGCCGTCCGGCTCGCGCACGGTGATGAGGATGCGCCCGCCCCAGCGCCCCGGCACGCCCACCTCGCCGGCCACCATCAGCGTGGCATACACCCAGCGCCGGTCGTCCAGCACCACGTTGAAGTAGTGCCACTCCGCCCAGGTGCTGTCGCGCACGGGCGGAAGATGAAAACGGTCGATCTCCCGCAGCAGATCGTTCTGCGTGGGCGCCATCCACCGCCGGTCCGCGTCCGAGTCCGTCCACCGGCCCTCGAGCAGGTGCGGCGCGGCGCCGGCCGCCGCGGCCCGCGACGGGATCTCGCCCGTGGCGATGGCGCTCATCCGCTCGCTTCCCACGTACAGCTCCACCTGCTTGCCGTCCAGGATGGGGCTGGCCGCGCGGATGCCGTGCTCCCCCGCCCCGCGCGGCGACTGCAGCAGGTTGCGCTGCAGGAAGCGCGCGTGGTCGATGCCCAGGAAGAGCGACGACACGCCGCCCGCCTTGAGCATCTCCGCGCTGATGCCGGCCGGGACCACGACCACGTCGCCGCCGCCCACCAGCTCGCGGTCGCGCGCCTGCTCCAGCATGGCCTCGCCCACGGCCAGGAGCACGACCATCACCGCCACGCCCAGCGCGTAGCCGCCCAGCAGGAACAGGGCGCGCGCCGGCCGGTTGCGCAGCTCCGCGAGGGCCAAGCGAACGATCATCGGACGGGGACGGTCCAGCGCAGGTCCGTCACGACGGGCAGGTGATCCGTCACCCGCGACGCATCCGCCGTCAGCCCGTGCGTCTCCAGCCATCGCGGCGTCAGGTCGCCCGCGCGAAAGATAAATCCGCCCGTCACGGCCAGGGCCGCGTCGCCCACGAGCACGAAGTCCAGGCGGCTGGGCGTGAACGGCTCCTCCGGGTTCTCCCAGGTGAGGGCCGACGCGCCGTCCAGCCGCAGGGGCGTGGGCACGTGCAGGTCCGACCCGTCCACGTCCAGGCCCGTCGCCAGGAGCTGAAGCGGATCGGGGGAGGCCACGAGGTTGAAGTCGCCCGCGACCAGCACGCCGTCCACGCCGCCCGCCGCGATCGCCTGGGCCACGGCGTCGCGGATGCGCAGGGCCTCGATGCGCCGCAGCCGGTCCTTGGGGCTGCCCAGCGCGCCGCCGCTCTCCAGGTCCAGCGTCACGCCCAGCAGCCGCCGCCCGCCGAGCGTCACCAGGGCGCCCGTGGCCGGCACGTTCACCTCCAGCCGGCTGCGCAGCCATCCCTGCGCGGCCGCCGCGGTGTCGTCGCCGATCACGTCGCGGGCGCTGTCCGGGTACGGCAGCCGCGCCATGAACGACCGCGCCATCTCCGGCGCGGTGCCGCGGGCCGCGATCACGCCGCGCTGTGAGCCGCCGGAGGTGCCGTAGACCACGTGCCAGGGCTCGTCACCCGGGAGGATGCGGTCCAGCAGCGCCTGCACCTCCGGCGCGGAGTGGCCGCCCGCCACCTCGTCCAGCAGCAGCAGGTCGGGGTCCAGGGCACGCAGGATGGCGCCGAACGCGTCCGGCTGCCGGAACATCGTCTCGCGCCCCACGTTCCACGACACCACGCGCAGGTCCGTCCCCGGCGCGCGGGCCAGCGGGTCCGTGAACCCGCCGCCGGGCTCGAGGGGCGGCATGACGATGCTGGAGAAGTCCGCCGTGAACGCCTCCGTCTCGTCCGCGACGCCGCCCGCGGAATCGAGAACGACGAAGCGAAAGCGGATCTGCCCGCCGATGTTCAGCGGCCCGCCGCGGCGAAGACGGATCTCGAACCGCCGCGACACGTGCGACGGCGCGATCATCATCTCCGTCTCGTTCGCGGAGACAAGGGTGTCCACCCGGCCCTCGCCGTCGATGCGCCGCAGCCACACACCGGCCCCGGGACGGCCGCCGGAGAACTCCAGAACGGCGTCCACGCCCCGCATCCCGTGCACCTCGCCGCCCATGGGACCGCCGAAGTCCACCAGGAGAAGCATGGGCGCGGGCAGCGACTGCAGCACGACCGGCTCGCGCAGGGTCAAGTTCAAAAAGCCCGCGTCCACGTCCGCGCGGGCCTGCACGGCGAGGATGTCGGGATAGGGCGCGCGGCCGTCCGCTGGGTCCTGGAGCACGGGCGCGACGCCCTCCCACTCGTCGAAGCGGCCGTCGAGCACGACGTGCGTGGAGTCCTGCGCGGACGCGCGGCCCGCGATCCCGAAGGCGAGCGCGGCGGCAAGGGAAAGGATTCGTTTCATCGATCGGATGCGATGTCTGCGGGCGCGCCGTGGTCGCGGACGACGATGCCGTCCGCCATCTCCACGCGTCGGCGGGCGCGCTGGGCCACGTGCATGTCGTGGGTGACGATGACGAGCGTGGTGCCGTCGGCGTTGAGCCGCTCGAACAGGGCGATGATCTCGTCGCCCGTGCGGCGGTCCAGCTCGCCCGTGGGCTCGTCGGCAAAGACCACCTCGGGGCGGTTGGCCAGCGCGCGGGCGATGGCCACGCGCTGCTGCTCGCCGCCGGACAGGTGCGGCGGACGGTGGCCCATGCGGTGGCCCAGGCCCACGTAGTCCAGCAGCTCCCGCGCGCGGTCCCGCCGCTCGCGGGCGGGAACGCCGGCCTCGGCCATGGGGAGCTCCACGTTTTCCGCCGCCGTGAGGACGGCGAGCAGGTGAAAGCGCTGGAAGATGAAGCCCACGCGCCGCAGCCGCAGGGCGGAGCGGCGGCCCTCGTCCAGGGCGTAGACGTCGTCGCCCAGGAGCTCGACCGTGCCGCGCGTGGGCGGCTCGATGCCGGCGAGGACGTTGAGCAGCGTGCTCTTGCCGCAGCCGGACGGCCCCACGACGGCCACGTGCTCGCCGCGGTCGATGGCCAGATCGACGCCGCGCAGCGCGTGCACGGCGTCGCCCTGGTACGGGTACTCCTTGATGATCCCGCGCGCCTGGATGATGGGCATCCGATTCGGTTCTATCCGGTTTCGCCGGCATCGTGCGTCGGCGAGAAGTTTCGGGACAGGGCACGTGCACGATGGCAGAGGGGATGCGGATCGCGGAGCGCCCCCCATCCCCGACCCTTCCCCCATAAACTGCATGGGGGAAGGGAGAACTTCGTCGCGGGGCAGCGGAGCCCGTGCCAAGGCCCCCTCCCGCTCGTCGACTCGCGACCTCCCCCGCTTCGCGGGGGAGGTGGAGAACCGCGCTGACGCGGTGCCCGCCCCCACGCCCCGGGCCCAGTTCGAAGTGTATACCCTCTCCCGCGCAGTTTGCGGGAGAGGGTGCGAGCCTAGGCGAGCGGGTGAGGGCCCGCGCGCGGCCAGGAGCGAATGAATTCGCCGCTGAAACGGCACAAAGTCCGCCTGCGCGGACTGCCCCAGCCCGGGCCGCCGGAGTGCACCAGGGCGGCATCCGGTCGGTTGAAGCCCTGTTCGCGGAGCGCGTCGGCGCGAGACAGGGCTTATGGCTGTCCCAGCGGCGGGTTTACCCGCTCAGGCTCGACGCCGACTCACGATGAACGGACTCCGCATCCTCGCATGCCGGTCTTTCGCTTTCGCACTTTCGCACTCCTCCTCACTCCGCCTCCTCCCGCAGCGCCTGCCCCAGCGGCGTGTGCGTGGCGTTCCATCCCGGCAGCAGCCCCGCCACCGCGCCCACGGCGATCACGATCCCCATCGCCAGCAGCACGCGGGCGGGGTCCCAGGCAAAGAACGTCATCTTCGCCGGGATCCCCGGAAAGCCCAGGAGGATGCGGTCCAGCCGGCCCGCCATCCACAGCCCCAGCGGCAGCCCCGCCAGGCACCCGATCCCCGCCAGCACCAGGCCCTCCGTGACGATGGCCAGCAGCACCCGCCCGCGCCCCACGCCGATGGCCCGCAGCGTGGCGATCTCGCCGAACCGCTCGCGCACGCCGATGGTGATGATGGTCGACACCAGCAGCGCCGTCACCACCAGCGCCACGCTCCCCAGGATGGTCGCCAGCTGCTGAAAGTACAGCAGCCGCTTGTCCATCTCCGCCATCAGCTCGCTCGTGGAGTACGTGGACACCTCGGGCACGGCGGCGGTGATGCGGTCCGCCAGCGCGTCGTCGTCCACGCCCGCGTCCGTGGCCACACCAAACAGCGAGACCTCGCCCGGGCGGTCCGTGGCGCGCTGCACGTCCGTGATGGGCATGGCCAGCGAGCGCTGGTCCGCGTAGTCGTACAGGAAGTCGGCCACGGCGGCCACGCGGTACGGCGTCGTCTGCCGGGCGCGGCCCAGCGACACGTCCAGCTCCGCCGCCAGCCGAAGGGTGTCACCCACGCCCAGCCGCTCGTCGCGCGCCAGCGGCTCGCTCAGCACCACCTCGCCGGGGCCGGGCGCGCGGCCGTCCACGATGCGGTAGAGGAACTGCGAGCTCGGGTCCACCCCGCTGGTGAACAGCGGCTCGCCCGCGCTGTCGCCGCGCGCCAGGTAGAACTGCGCGCCCAGCACGGGCGCCACGGCGCGCACGCCCTGCACGGCCGCGATTCGCCGGCCGACGGAATCCCCGCCGGCGATCCCCGCCTCGCTGTCGAAGGGCAGGCTGCCGCGCGGCGTCACCCGCAGCGCGTATCCGCTCACCCCCAGCAGCTCGCCGAACGACTTGGTGAGCCCCGAGGCCAGCATCGTCATGTCCAGCAGCAGCGCGGCCGACACGGCGATCCCCGCCAGGGCCAGCGCCGTCCGTCCCCCCCGCCTGAACAGCGACCGCAGAAAGGCGCTGACGATCACCGCTCCCCCAGCTTCTGCGGCGCCACGCGGACCACGCGCCACGCGGCCAGCGCGCCGGCCGACGCCCCCAGCGCCAGCCCCAGCAGCGCCGCCAGGACAACGATGCGCGGCGTGACGAGGGCGAACTTGAGCGTGGTGTCGTAGACCCGCGCGTAGTAGGCGTTTACGATCTTCGCGACGACGATCCCCAGCCCGCCGCCCATGACGGAGCCCACGATGGCGATGCCGATGGCCTCCAGCACGATGGCGCGAAACACGGTGCCGCGGCTGACGCCGATGAGCCGCAGCATCCCCATGTCGCGCTTTCGCTCGTCCACGCGGATGATCATCACGCAGAGAAGGAAGATGGCGCTCGCCAGGATGGTGACGATGCCGATGGCGTCGTGGAATCGCGAGACGACGGCGAAGGTGGCGCTCGTCTCCTCCGCCAGCGCTTGGCTGCCGTACGCGCGCGTGCCGAACGCCACGCCCTCGATCCACCGGGCCGCGCTGTCGGCGTCGGCGCCCGGCGCCAGGACGACGGCAAAGCGGTCCACGCGGTCGCGCGTGGGGAGCATGGCCTCCAGGTCCGGCAGGTGAAAGCGCACCTCCAGCTCGTTGCGCGAGATGCGGTTGGGGTCCGCCGCGCGCTC
>NZ_DASURI010000186.1:0-2876 GCF_036280135.1 Longimicrobium sp. | reverse complement strand
ATTCGGCTCCTCACGCGACAGGCGCGGCCGGCACGCTCGGCACCTCCGGCTCGTGCCCCGGCCCGGGCGCCTCGTCCGGCAAGCCGGCCATCATCCGCAGCAGGCGGTCCTGCGTGGCCTGCGCGCGGGGCAGCTCGCCCGCCACGCGGCCCCCACGCAGCACCAGGATGCGCGACGACAGCGACAGCAGCTCCGGCAGCTCGCTGCTGATGAGCAGCACGGCGCTCCCACGCGCGGCCAGGTCCGCGATCAGCGCGTGGATCTCGGCCTTGGCGCCCACGTCCACGCCGCGCGTCGGTTCATCCAGCATCAGGATGCGCGACTTCGCGGCCAGCCACCGCGCGAGGACCACCTTCTGCTGATTGCCGCCGCTGAGCCCCGCCACGGGCGTCTCGGGCGACGGCGTGCGGACGCGCATCCGCCCGAAGAAGTCCACGGCGACCGACCGCTCCTCGCGCCGGCGGATCCACCCCGCCGTCGACAGCCGGTCCAGGATGGGGAGCGACGTGTTGTGCACCCCGCTGGCCTGCAGCACCAGTCCCTGCCGCTTGCGGTCCTCCGGCACCAGGCCGATGCCCAGGCGGATGGCCTGCCGCGGCGTGCGGATCTGCGCCGATTTGCCATCGACGACCACCGTGCCGCGCGCGGCGGGGTCCAGCCCCATCAACGCTTCCGCGATCTCCGAGCGGCCGGCGCCCACGAGCCCCGCCAGCCCCAGCACCTCGCCGGCGCGCAGGGAGAACGACACGTCGTGGAACCGGCCGGGTGACGACAGTCCTTCGATCCGCAGCAGCTCCGCGCCGGCCGCCTCCGCCAGGGGGGCAGCGAGGTACTCCGTCACGGGCCGGCCGATCATCAGCCGTACGAGCTCGCTCTCCGTCAGCTCGGACGTGGGGCGCGTGTCCACGTGGCGGCCGTCGCGCAGCACGCTCACGGCGTCGCACAGGCGAAAGATCTCGGGCATGCGGTGCGAGACGTAGATGCACGTCACCCCGCGCGCCCGCAGCCGGCCGATGAGCTCGTACAGCCGCTCGGCGTCGTGCTGGCTCAGGCTGCTGGTGGGCTCGTCGAAGACGACGATGCGCGCGCCGCCGCCCACGGCCGCGGCGATCTGCACCAGCTGCCGCTGCGCCGTGTTCAGCGCGCCCAGCGGACGGCGGACGTCGATGTCGGGCGCGATCTCGGCCAGCATGGCCTCGGCCTGCCGCACCGTCTCGCGCGGGTCCGTCAATCCGCCGCGGCGGGGGAGGGCGCCCAGGCACAGGTTCTCGGCGACAGACAGGTTGTCGCAGAAGGCCAGCTCCTGGTGCACCATCCCCACGCCCGCCGCCAGCGCGTCGCGCGGCCCGCCGAATCGAACGGGCTGGCCGTCGATGAGCATGCGCCCGCCGTCCGGCGCGTGGATGCCGGCCAGGATCTTTCCCAGCGTGCTCTTGCCCGCGCCGTTCTCGCCGCAGAGGGCGTGGCAGCTGCCGAGCGCGATCTCCAGCGTGACACCGTCCAGCGCCACGCTGCCGGGAAAGCGCTTGCGGACGTCCTCGAAGCGGACGGCGGGCTGCATCAGGGCTGCTGGGCGGGCGTGGCCTGCGCGCCGGCCGCCGGCTGGGCGCCCGCGGCCGGAGCCGCGCCGGTCAGGAAGCGCTGCGGAACGTCCGTGAAGCCCCAGTCGCGCAGCTGCGCGGCCCACTGGTTCAGGTTGTCGCGCGAGACGCGGACGGGCTCCATGGGGATGCGCGCGGGCACCTGCTCGCCGTTGAGCTTCTTGACGATCGTCTGCACGCCCACGTAGCCCCACTGGTAGACGGGCTGCGCCACCAGCACGGGCGCGATCCCCTTCTCCACGTACGCCAGCTGCGCCGGCAGCGCGTCGACGGCAACGACCTTGGTGCGCGCCGGATCCAGGTCCGTCAGCAGGGTCTGCGTAAAGAGGGGCCAGCCGCCCACCATGGCCCAGCCGGTGACTTCGGGATACGCGTTGTTGACGCGGATGACCTCGGCGGCAGCGTCCTGCGGCGTCTCGATGTGGTTGAACGTGTCCACCACCTTGATGCCGGGGTGGTTGGCGGCTTCCTCGCGGACGCCGCGGGCGCGGTTCTGGAGGTTGGGCGCGTTCTGGTTGCCGGCCAGGATGGCGATGGAGCCGCGGCCGCCCAGCTGCTGCGACAGCTCGCGCATGACGGCGCGGCCGATCTCCACGTCGTCCACGCCGTAGTAGGCAAAGCGCTTGGACTGCGGCACGTCGCTGTCGAAGGTCATGACCTCCACGCCGCGGGCCACGGCGTCGTCGATGGCGCCGGCCACCTTGCCCGCGTCGCTGGCGGAGATGAGGATGGCGTCGGCGCCTTCGTTGACGGCCTGGCGGATGCGCTGGGCCTGCACCTGGCCGTCCTCCTGCGGCGGGGTGAGCCACATCACCTCCACCTTGGGCCAGCCGGGCTGGGCGCTGAGCTCGCGCGCGGCGGCTTCGGCGCCGGTGCGGGCGGCCAGGAAGACGGGGTTGTTGGAGCTCTTGGCGATGACGGCGATGCGGATGGTGCCGTCCGCGCCCGCGGCTCCGCCCGTGGCGCCGCCGGCGGCCGTGGAGTCGCCCTTTGCCTGCTGCCCCGCGTCCCCGCCGCCGCCGCACGCCGCCAGCGCGGCCGCGGCCAGCACCAGCATGCCCTTTCGCATCCTCATCTCGCTTGCCCGGTTCAGGTTGGGTCGGTTGTCCTACGGCGTGATGTCCCGCGATGCGCGGTCCGGGGCCGGGCCCATGACCGCGCGAGGGGCAATCTGCACTTCGGAAGACCTTCTAACAATATCCCTGATCGATCATCCGATCGCGTGGCGGATCAAGCCTGGAGTCTCTCGGTGAGGACGGATCCCGCCGGCAGCAA
>NZ_DASURI010000185.1:0-6375 GCF_036280135.1 Longimicrobium sp. | reverse complement strand
ACCGTGGCGCCCGCCGGCCCGTCCACGCGGTACAGGAGGTTGCGCGCCGGCGCCGGCGCCTGCGCGACGGCCGGCGCGGCACTCGCCAGGGTGCCTGCCGCCAGGAAGGCCGCGGCGGCGTTGCGTACGAAACGCTTCATGGAGATGCCCGGTCCGGGGATGCCCGCGGGACCCTCCGGCGGACGTCGGATGATACGCCCCGGCGCCGGGGCGGGTTTCGTCCCGTGGAGGCGGGCCCCGCGAGGGAGCGACTGAAGTCGCCGCAACTACGGCGGAAAGCCTCACAAACTGCGTGAGGCTTCAACGACGCGGATCGTGCCCCGGTGCACCTCGGCCGATTCGTGCTGGGGCAGTCCGCGCAGGCGGACTTCGTGCCTTTCCAGCGGCGAATTCATTCGCTCCTGGTCCTGCGTGAGGCCGGCTTCACCCGCGGGGGCCCTCACCCGGCTCGTTCCTCGCCTCCCTCTCCCGCAAACTGCGCGGGAGAGGGGATACACCCCGGATCCTGCCCGACTCGGGCCCGCCTGCTTCATCTCGCGATCGCGCAGACTCGCATCACCCGCAGAACGCGCGCGCCGTCCGCACGAGGATCTCGGCCGTCTGGCGGACAGACTCCAGGTCCACCCACTCCACCGCCGCGTGCGCGCCCTCGCCCGCCGGGCCGATGACGACGGCATCGATCCCCGCCGCGCCGATGAGCGACGTGTCCATCCAGTACGGCGCGCCCATCCGCACCGGCGCGCGGCCCAGCACGGCCTCCGCGGCGTCGGCCACGACGGCGGTGATGGCCGCGTCCGGGCGCGCTTCCCACGCATCGCGCGAAAGCACGGGGCGCACGGTGGCGCGGAACGTCTCGTCCTCCGCCGACAGCGCGTCCACGATGGCCTGCACCTGCGCCACGGCGTCCGTCTCCGTCTCGCCGGGGATGGTGCGCCGCTCGATCCGCAGCACGCAGCGCGCGGCGTACGTGCTCCATCCCGTGCCGCCCCGCAGCGTGGCCGCGTGCAGCGACGGCGGACCCACGACGGGGTGCGGATCGGACGCGACCAGGCGTGCGCCCAGCGCCTCCAGCCGCGCCAGCACGCGGCCCATCCGCACGTTGGCGTCGATCCCCACCTGGTAGCCGCTGCCGTGCGCCGCGCGCCCCTCCGTCTCCACCTCGATCCAGCAGAAGCCCTTGTGCGCCACCACCATGGCCAGCTCCGTGGGCTCGGTGACGACGGCGGCATCGGCCGTGTGGTGGCGCAGCACCTCCATCATCCCCAGGCTCGCCTCTTCCTCGTCCGCCACGCTGGCGATGAGCAGGTCGCCCGCGAGCGGACGGCCGGCATCGACGATCGTCTTCGCCGCGGACAGGCACGCGGCCAGGCCGCACTTCATGTCGTACGCGCCGCGGCCGTACATCCGCCCGTCGCGCACCTCGGCGGCCCACGGGTCCGGCATCCCCTCGATCCCCACCGTGTCGTGGTGCGCGTACAGCAGGAGCGACGGGCCATCCTCCGTGCCCCGCAGCCGCCCCACGACGCTCACGCGGCCCGGCGCCGGCTCGTGCGCGTGCGTCTCCATCCCCAGCGCGTCCATGGCGGCGCGCACGTAATCGGCCACCTGCCGCTCGTCCGTCGTGCCGCCGCTGAACGCCGGGTTGATGGAGTTGATGCGCACCAGCTCGCCCAGCGTGCGCACGAGGTGCTCGAAATCCACGGCCATGGTCGTCGGCCCCAATGGGAAGAAGGCGAAGGCGCGTCCGCGCGCCTTCGCCTTCAATTTATGCGCGTCCCGCCCCGCGGGTTAGAAGCTGTAGACGAAGTTCACGAGGGGAAAGAACTCGTCCGCGTCCAGGCTGGTGGCAATGCCCAGGTCCGCCGACAGCCGCTCGCCAAAGAAGCGCACACCGCCGGACACCACGACCCCGTCCTCACCCGGCGCGAAGTAGTTCTCCGTGATGAGCTTGGTGCTGGCGCCCGTGCGCAGCTCCCCGCCGATCATGGCCACCGGCTGGTTGGAGAACTCGTCGCCGCTGAAGCCGAAGCCCACCCCCGCCGTCACGGACCGGTCGGGGCCGCCGTACGTCCCCACGCCGTAGGCCACGCCCACCACGTCACCGTCGTCCCCGGCCATCAGCACGCCGGCGGCGGCGGCCATGGTCTCCGTCTCCACCAGCGTGAGCTTGGGCGCCACGTACCACAGCTCGCCGATCACGTCGGGGACGATGGGCGTGCCGCCCGAGATGCTGAAGTTGTCCGTCACGCCGTACGTGAGGAACGGGAACAGCACCTCGTATACGCCCAGGTAGCCGCGCCCGGCGCCCACGGCACGCGCCGTGGGGCCAAAGAACAGCCGCGTGGCGTTGGGATCGCGCGGCCACACGCGCCCGGCCACCACGCGCGCCTCCGTGGCCGTGATGCTCGCGATCTGCCCGCGCCGCAGCCGCACGGTGGCGCCCGCCTGCGTCACGATCTCCACCTCGTCGCCGGCGTTGCGGGTGACGTGGCCGTACAGCACGGAGCCGTCCGTCAGGCGGATCTCGTAGAGCGTGTCGCGCGCGGCAGCGGAGTCCGGCACCTGCGCCGACGCGCGATGCGGAGGGGCCAGCGCGCTCGCCAGCAGCGCCGCGCACAGCAGCAGGGGGCGGATGATGGAAGGACAGGGCTTCATGATGCGGATGGATGGATGAAGGGGAAGGCAGTCGCGCGGAACGGCGCGTGGGGCGGGATGGGGGCAACGTAGTCCGCGCCCGGCGGCGATGCAAACGTTTCAGGGCAGGATCCCGGGCGACTCCCCCTCCGGACCGCCCCGCGGCGGCGACGTGACACCCACGGGACGCGCCGGTCCGTCCCCCTGTCCTACGCCGGATGACGCGGACGGTGCGATGATGGATGCGCAACGTTGCGAGCGCAAACCATCCACCGAAACTCGAGGCAAATCCCATGAGAAAGCTCGTGCTTCCCCTGCTGGCCCTGTGCCTGTCGGCCGCCGCGTGCAGCGACGCGGCCCAGGCGCCCACGGCCGCCCGGCCCGACGCGGAGATCCAGCGCAGCGGCTCCACCCTGTTCCGCGTGGAGATCCAGGTGGCGGCGTCCAATCCCGACCACCCGGTGTGGAGCCTGCGCGCCGACCTGGCCAACAACTCGCTCTCGCGCGACCAGTACTACTTCACGTGGACCAACAACGCCACCGGGCAGGTGGTGGCGCAGGGCTACGGCGTCTACTACTACCACCACGACGCGGCCCCCACCGCGTACGTGGACTTCACGGTGGAAGTCACGGGCCCCGAGGGCTACGCCACGGACACGTGGATCCACGATCCCGGCGCCGACGTGCCCGCGCCGGGAACGGGCGGCACGTGCAGCCTGGGCTGGAAGCAGTACTGCCCCACCGGCGGCGCCTGATCACCCGCCGCGGTTCCGGAGCGCGCGGGGGCGCGGCCAGGGAGGCCGCGCCCCCGCGCACTTTGCCGCAAGCGCCCCGCGCGGTTAGATTTGCGGGGTTTTGGCTAACACGAATCCGAACGCATCCGCGCACATCCGCAGCATGAGCGACATCCGGCGCAGGCAGACCGTTTCCGTGAACGTGGGCGGGGTGATGGTGGGCGGCGCGCACCCGGTGGTGGTGCAGTCCATGACCAACACCGACACCGCCGACGTGGAAGGCACCGTCCGGCAGGTGGCGGCCCTGTGGCGCGCGGGCAGCCAGATCGTGCGGGTCACGGTCAACAACGACGAGGCCGCGCAGGCCGTGCCCTACATCGTGGAGTTCCTGCGGGCGCGCGGCGTGGACGTGCCCATCGTGGGCGACTTTCACTACAACGGCCACCTGCTGCTGACCAGGTACCCGGAGACGGCGCGGGCGCTGGCCAAGTACCGCATCAACCCGGGCAACGTGGGCGCCAAGCGCCACGACGAGAACTTTCGCGCCATCATCGAAAAGGCCATCGAGTTCGGCAAGCCCGTGCGCATCGGCGTGAACTGGGGCTCGCTGGACCAGGCGCTGCTCACGGAGATGATGGACGCCAACGCGCGCCTGCCCGAGCCCGTGCGCAAGGACGCCAAGGAGGTGATGATGGACGCGATGACGGAGAGCGCCCTGCGCTCCGCCACCTTCGCCGAAGCGTGCGGGCTGCCGCACGACCGCATCATCCTCTCCGCCAAGGTCAGCGGCGTGCAGGACCTCGTGCGCGTGTACCGCAAGCTGGCGCCCCTGAGCGACTACCCGCTGCACCTGGGGCTCACCGAGGCCGGCATGGGCACCAAGGGGATCGTGGCGTCCACGGCGGGGCTCAGCATCCTGCTGCAGGAGGGCATCGGCGACACCATCCGCGTGTCGCTCACGCCCAAGCCGGGCGGCGACCGCACCGAAGAGGTGCACGTGGCGCAGCAGATCCTGCAGTCGCTGGAGATCCGCTCCTTCGCGCCGCAGGTGACCAGCTGCCCCGGCTGCGGACGGACCACGTCCACGTACTTTCAGCAGCTGGCGGAGAGCATCCAGGGCTACCTGCGCGACCAGATGCCCGTGTGGCGCGACACGCATCCTGGCGTGGAGGAGATGAAGGTCGCCGTGATGGGATGCGTGGTGAACGGGCCGGGCGAGAGCAAGCACGCCAACCTGGGCATCAGCCTGCCGGGAACCTTCGAGGAGCCCAAGGCGCCCGTGTACGTGGACGGCGAGCACTTCACCACCCTGCGCGGCGACCACATCGCCGACGAGTTCAAGCGCATCCTGGACGACTACGTGGAGTCGCACTACCCCGCGCGGCCGGCGCTCGCGGAGCCCGTCGGCGTCTGACGCGGAGCAAAGGAGCGGCCGCGAGCCTCGTCGGTTCGCGGCCGCTATCTTCAGGCCAACGCAAATCCTTATCCGACATATACTGCAGAATCGAATCCGGGTGTTGATATTCAGCGCGGGATCCGTTCGTCCGGAACGGGATCCCGTCCACATCTCTCCCGGAGGGCGGCAGCATGAAGCGACTGATCCCCGCGTTGTTCGTGGTACTCGCGGCGGGCGGATACGGAGCGGCCACGGCGGCTCCCGCCGCGCCGGCACCGCCCGCCGAAAGCGTGGCGCCTGCCCAGGCGCTCTCGGTGTTCATCGGCGGGCTCCGGCGCATCAACTCCAGCGCCTGGTGCACGTGGGAGGCGAACGTCTCGGGGGGCACGCCGCCGTACAGCTACTCGTGGAGCAGCGTGGGCGGGGGCGGAAGCGCGTTCGGCGAGACCTGGTACGGCAACTTCCCCGTCTCCGGCTCCGTGAGCGTGGTGGTCACCGACGCGCTGGGCGCGACGGGCAGCGCCACGGCCAACGTGGCGTCCATCTACAACGGTCCGCTCTGCCCCTGAGCAGCGTCCATCGACGGATCGAGGCCGCGGGCGAGTGATTCGTCCGCGGCCTCTTTCACGCGCTGACGTTCCCTGCTCGACGGGTTTCCTGATGCACGGGACCCTTCCATCCGCCGCATTGCGCCTGCTATCCTGTCTCTGAGAGGCCGCTGAATCCGCACGGTGTTCACGCTGGTGCGTTCGTTGCGGCATCTTGTGCGCTTTCGGCGCACAAGTTTACACTCGGGCGTACCTGTGCCCGAGAGGAGAGATGGCCACGGCAGCCCTGAAGCGCATCACCCCGGACGAGTACCTCGCCCGCGAGCGGCACGCCGAGTTCCGGAGCGAGTACCTGAACGGCCGCATCCTCGCGATGACGGGCGCCAGCCTGCAGCACGCCGAGATCGTGCTGAACATCGGCAGCACGCTGCGGGACCGGCTCCGCGCCCGCGGCTGCCGCGTGTTCGTCAACGACGTTCGCGTGCGGATCGCCTCCGTGTCCGGGTACGTGTATCCCGACGTCGTGGCGCTCTGCGGCACGCCCGCGGTGCTGGACACGCGTCCTCCCACGCTTACGAACCCGCACCTGGTGATTGAGGTCCTGTCCGGGACGACCGAGCGCTACGATCGCGGAGAGAAGTTCGAGGCGTATCGCGCGAGCGAAGCCCTCGCGGAGTACGTGCTGGTGGATTCGCGGCGCGTGCACGTGGAGCGCTACGTCCGCCACGGCGACTTCTGGGTGCACTCCGCCGCGACGGAGCTGGACACGACGCTGGAGCTCTCCTCCGTGGGCACCGCGCTCACCCTGCGCGAGATCTACGCGGACGTGCAGTTCGACGGCGGATCAGAGGAATGATCGGGAGCATATATGATCGCACAATTGGGGACCGGGACGGCAGGCCGTGGGCGATGTTCGTCCGCGGCCTCTTTCACGCGCTATCGAAGCTGACGAATGGCCACTTTGCGCACGTCGCTCTTCCGATCTCCGCATCACACCTGCTATTCTATCCTGACAAGCCGCTGAATCCGCACGGTGTTCACGCTGGCGCGTTCGTTGCGGCAT
>NZ_DASURI010000184.1:0-13112 GCF_036280135.1 Longimicrobium sp. | reverse complement strand
AAGCCCGATCTTCTGCCCTCGACGCCCGCAGGAAATCGGCGTCCGCAAAGAGACAAGCAGAACGCAGTTCCCGCGGGCGCGCGGAGTCCCGCGCGTCCGCACCTGAGAAGCAGACCAACGGAACGGATGCAACCCGTACCTGAGCAGGCGGGCGCCCTGGCGGCGGGCCCCCGACCCCTGATGTCCCGGCTGCTGCCGGGCTACGCGCAGGGCAACGTGGCCGACCGCACCTACGCCATCGTGCTGGGCGCGTTCGGCCTCTTCATCCCCGTGCTGTTCGCCTTCATCGTGCTGCGGGTGGGCGGCGCGGCCCTGCCCGCCCTGCGCGAGTTCGGCGGGGCGTTCGTGGGCAGCAGCGAGTGGGACCCGGTCGGCGGACACTTCGGCGCGCTGCCGTTCATCTTCGGCACGCTGGCGTCGTCGCTGCTGGCCCTCGTCATCGCCGTCCCGCTGGCCATCGGCCTGGCCATCTTCCTCACGGAGCTGGCGCCGCGCTGGCTGGCCGCGCCCATCGCCTTTGGCACGGAGCTGCTGGCCGCCATCCCCAGCGTGGTCTACGGCCTGTGGGGCATCTTTGTCCTCGTGCCGTTCCTGCGCACGTACGTGCAGTCGCCGCTCGCGAATTCCATCGGCGACACCATCGGCCTGTTCCGCGGGCCGGCGTACGGCAGCAGCATCCTGGCCGGCGGGGTGATCCTGGCCATCATGATCGTCCCCTTCATCTCCGCCGTGTCGCGCGAGGTGCTGGCCGCCGTGCCCGTCACCCAGCGCGAGGGCGCGCTGGCCCTGGGCGCCACGCGCTGGGAGATGACGTGGCAGGTTGTCCTCCCCTACGCCTTCCCGGGGATCATCGGCGCGACGATTCTCGGACTCGGCCGCGCGCTGGGCGAGACCATGGCCATCACCATGGTCATCGGCAACCGGGCGGAGATCGCCACGTCGCTCTTCGCGCCCAGCGCCACCATGGCGAGCGTGCTGGCCAACGAGTTCGCCGAGGCGTCGGACGACATGCACCTGTCGGCGCTCATGGCCATCGGCCTGCTGCTGTTCGGCATCACCATCCTGGTCAACACCGTCGCGCGCTTCATGGTGTGGCGCGTGGGACTGCGGGCGGGCCGATGAGCGCCGCGACGATGGGGCCCCCCGCGGCTCCCCGGGCGCACGCGCCCCTGCCCGCGCTGGGCGCCCGCGACCGACGCCGGCGCGTGGTGAGCCGGGTGATGCTCACGCTCACGGGCGTGGCCGCCGCGCTCACGGTGGTGCCCCTGTTGCTCATCTTCTTTCACCTGATGCGCGCGGGGCTGGGCTCGCTGAACCCCGACTTCTTTACCCACGTGCCGGCGCCCGTGGGCGAGACGGGCGGCGGGGTGGGCAACGGCGTGCTGGGCACCTTCATCCTCGTCGTGCTGGCGGGGCTGATGGGGCTGCCCGTGGCCATCGGCGCGGGGATCTACCTGGCCGAGGCCGAGGGCGGACGCCTGCCCAACGCCATCCGCTTCGTCACGGACGTGATGAACGGCATTCCGTCCATCGTCATCGGCATCTTCGTCTGGGCCTGGGTCGTCGTGTCGACGGGCGGGTTCAGCGCCATGGCGGGCGGGGTAGCGCTGGCCATCATGCTGCTGCCCATGGTGACGCGGACGACGGAGGAGATGGTGCGCCTGGTCCCGCGCGAACTGAAGGAAGGCGCCCTGGCGCTGGGGTTCACCCGCTGGCGGACGACGCTGGGCGTGGTGCTGCCGGCCGCGCGCAGCGGCATTCTCACGGGCGTGCTGGTGGCCCTGGCGCGCATCGCGGGCGAGACGGCGCCGCTGCTGTTCACGGCGTTCGGCAACCCGTTCTGGTCCGCGAAGCTCAACGAGCCCATCGCCGCCCTGCCCGTGCAGATCTTTCAGTACGCCATCAGCCCGTACGAGGAGCAGCACGCCCAGGCCTGGGCCGCGTCGCTGCTGCTCATCGCCCTGGTGCTGGCCATGAGCCTGACCGCGCGCTTCCTGATCCGCAGTCCTTACCGGAGCCGCTGATGCGAGACCTATCCGTGCAGGCGCCGCAACCGACGGCCGCCGCCGTTCCCCCCACCGCCGCGCCCATGCCGCAGCAGACTTCGGCGCCGGCCGCCGCGCCGGCGCCCGCGCTCACGTCCCTGCCGCTGGCCGTGGAGGCCGAGGACTTCTCGTTCTGGTACGGCGGCACGCGGGCGCTCAACGACATCACCCTGCAGATCCCGCAAAAGAAGGTCACGGCCTTCATCGGGCCCTCGGGATGCGGCAAGAGCACGTTCCTGCGCAGCATCAACCGCATGAACGACCTCATCCCCGGAATCCGCCACGACGGCGACATCCGCCTGAACGGCGGCAGCGTCTACCGCCCGGGGCTGGACGTGGTGCAGCTGCGCAAGCGGGTGGGGATGGTGTTCCAGAAATCCAACCCGTTCCCCAAGAGCATCTACGAGAACGTGGCGTACGGCGCGCGGGTGAACGGGCTGGCCAGGGGGCGCCGCGACCTGGACGACCTGGTGGAGCGCTCGCTGCGCCAGGCCGCCCTGTGGGACGAGGTGAGCGACCGGCTGGACCGCAGCGCCCTGGGGCTCAGCGGCGGGCAGCAGCAGCGGCTGTGCATTGCCCGGGCGCTGGCCGTGCAGCCGGAGGTGCTGCTGATGGACGAGCCGGCCAGCGCGCTGGACCCCATCGCCACGCAAAAGATCGAGGAGCTCATCTACGAGCTCAAGGACGAGTACACCATCGTCATCGTGACCCACAACATGCAGCAGGCCGCCCGCGTGAGCGACTACACGGCCTTTTTCTACATGGGGTCGCTGGTGGAGATGGGCCGCACGAACGAACTGTTCACCACGCCGCGCGAGGACCGCACCGAGGCGTACATCACGGGGAGGTTCGGATGAGCCCGGTCGGCGTTCGCCACTTTCACGAGGAGCTGGCGCGGCTCAAGACGCAGCTGCTGGAGATGTCCGGCCTGGCCGAGGAGCTGGTGGCGCAGGCCATGGCCGCCCTGCGCGCCCGCGACCCCGTGGCCGCGGCCGAGGTCATCCGCCGGGACAACGACCTGGACGCCATGGAGATGGCGGTGGACGACATGTGCATCCACCTCCTGGCCCTGCAGCAGCCCATGGCGCGGGACCTCCGGCTGATCACCATGGCCATGAAGATCAGCAACGACCTGGAGCGGGTGGGCGACCACGCGGTCAACATTGCCGAGGCCGTGCCGCACCTGGCCGAGTCGCCCGTCTACCTGGAGTTCCAGGAGATCGAGGAGATGGGCCGCCTGGCCACGGAGATGCTCACGGACGCGCTGGACACGTTCGTCAAGGCCGACGCGGCCGGCGCCCGCGAGGTGTGCCGCCGCGACGACCGCGTGGACGGGCTGCACGAGTCGCTGTTCCGCATCCTGCTCACGCACATGATGGAGGACCCGCGGCGCATCGGCGCGAGCATGTCCATGTTCCTCGTGAGCCGAAACCTGGAGCGCATCGCGGACCTGGCGACCAACATCGCCGAGGACGTGGTGTTCCTGGTGGAGGGGCGCACCATCAAGCACGGCGGCGCGCGCCTGGACGATCAGGCGCGGGCGAGCTGAACGGCAACTGCTTTCTCACGCAGAGCCGCAGAGGACGCAGAGAACGGCAACGGCAACTGCTTTTTCACGCAGAGGGAGCAGGGGCAGCAGAGGAACTGCGTGATGATCGAGGGGCGGCTCCCGGTGGGGGCCGCCCCTCGTTGCGTGCGTTCGGAATGGGATGCGGTTCACCCTCCCCAGGGGTTATTGGGGGAGGTGGGCGAGCTCCGCGAGCCGGGAGGGGGCGTTCCGCGCGGGGCCGGCCGAGGGCGTGGAATGCTCCCCAACGCGGAGCGCGTCAGGCCGCGATGGTGAAGACCGAGTTCTGCGCCTTGGGCGTACCACGGTTGTTGTTGGTCGCGTCGTAGGCCGACGTCGCCGCGCCCCAGTTGCTCCCGTCCATCAGCGTGTTGTCCAGCGCCGGGTTCTTGAGCTCGCGCGCCACGGCCGAGACGGCGGTGGTCGTGCCGCTGGTGTAGAACACCGAATCCACCGTCACGCCCGTGGGCGCCTTGACCACGAAGAAGTCCGAGCCGCTGTTGGAAAAGGTGAGCGACGTGGACGTGGTCCCGATCCGGCTGGTGTACAGGTAGTCCGGCGTGATCCCGCCGTTCTTGGACGTGTTGGCCGAGCGGCCCAGCAGCACGTACGCCCCGGGCTGCACCACCAGGTCCGTCTTGATGGTGTCCGTGACCCCGGCCGTGTTGTCGCGCAGGATGAACCCGTTCATGTTCGTGGGGAACGTGCCCGCGTTGTACAGCTCCACGTACTCGCCCACGCTGTCCTGCACCGTGCCGCCCGGGTTGGGCATGATCTCGTTGATCACCAGCCGGGGCTGCACCGGCGCCTCGATGGCCACCACGAACATCACCCGCGACGTCTCGGAGTTCACCTTGATCTCCCACCGCTTCACGGCGGAGGTTTCGTTGGTCTCCAGGATGCCGTCGTACTGGAAGTACGGCTGGTTCGCGTCGGTGAACGTCCCCGTGCCGTCCGCGTTGTGCACCTCGGCGCTGCCACGGGCGGGGGGGAAAGGACCGGCGACGAAGAAGATGCGCACCCCCGACGCCGCGGGCGTCACGCCGTCCACGGTGCCCATGGCCTGCGGGACCAGGTTCTCGATGGAGACGTCCACCGAGAGGATGCTGTCGGCCGGGTTGTACGCCACGTTGCTGGACCGCAGCTGCACGTAGGTGCCCTGCCCGCCAAAGATGGTGCCCCGCATCCCGGCCGGCAGGCCGGCCTGGCCGCAGGACATGACGCCGGCCTGGACGTCTGCCGTGCACTGCACCGTCTGCAGGGCGGTGGGCGCGGTGGCGGTCGGCGTGAGCTCCGTCTGCGGGCCGGTGGCCCCCTCGGAGCACGCGCCGGCGAACAACGCGAGGGCAGGAACGAGCGCGCGCAGCACGCGCGCGGAACGCGAAAGCATGGTTGGGAACGGGTGTGTGGGGGAGCGAGCGGAACCGCGTGAGGAAGGCAGCAGAATACCCCTGGCCCCAGCTCGCCGCAACCACCCTTCGTCCAGGTCCAGGCCAGGCTGCAGGAGGGGCGATCGGGCAGGGGATGGGGTACTCCGCGTCCTCCGCGGCGCTGCGTGAGAATGCAGTTGCCGTTGAAGTTCGGCGATGGCTCAGCCGCGGGATTCGATCTCCACGCCGAACCACTCGCGCATCCCCTCCGCGAGGGCGTCGCCGGCGTAGCGGGGAACGCCGCGGTGCCACCACGGGTCCTCCGCCGGGCCCACTTCCACGCCGGGCTGCAGCAGCGCGCGGAACTGCTCGTCCACCGCGGCCACCTGCGCCGCGAACGCCGCGTCCGTGCGGCCCGGCGACCGCAGGCAGCGCTCCAGCCGGTCGCGCACCTCCAGGTCCGCGTGGTACTCCATCACGTTGTACTCGTACCCGTTTCCGCATTCCTCCACCAGCCCGCGCCACGCGTCCAGCAGCTCCTCGGGCGATTGCGCGGTCAGGTCGTCCTGCGCGTCCGTCTGGCTCACGTCGCTCTCCTCCCCGGTGATGGCGGTTGGCGTCCCGGCGCGCACGTCCGGTGCCGTCCGTTCAACTTGCGATGATGAGGGCCGGCGCGCGAGCGGCGCCACGTTGCCGGGCGGGCGGGGCGGCGCCATCTTCCCCGCTCCAGACCGCACCCGCACGGACGGAGGAGACCGAGGATGGCCCAGGAACTGTTGCCGGTGGGCAGCGAGGCGCCCGTGTTCACGGCGCACACCACGGACGGCGGGCGCGTGTCCCTGCCGGACTTTCGCGGCAGGCAGGCCGTGCTGCTGATGTTCTATCCGCAGGACGACACGCCCGGCTGCACCAGGCAGATGTGCCTGGCCCGCGACGAGGGCGCCCGCTACGCCGAGGCCGGCGTGGCGCGCTTTGGCGTGAACCCGGGCAGCTTCGAAAGCCACGTGCAGTTCCGCGACAAGTACGCGCTGGACTTTCCCCTCATCATCGACCAGGACGCGGAGATCGCGAGCGCGTACGGCGTGCTGGGCGAGGAGTACGTGGGCCGCGCCACGTACCTCATCGACCGCGACGGCCGCATCGCCTACGCGCAGCCCGGCACGCACGGCGCCGACGAGGTGCTGGAGGCGCTCCGTGGCTGAGGGTCCCATGGGCTCGGGCGAGGCCACCGTCCGCGGCTTCACGGGCGGCGTATTCGCCGAGAACACGTACCTGGTCTCGTGCGCGCGCACGGGCGCCGGCATTCTCGTGGACCCCGGCGCGGCGGCGCAGCAGGCGCTGGACGCGGCGCGGGCCTTGGGCGTGACGATCGAGCAGATCGTGCTCACGCACGCGCACGTGGACCACGTGGAGGGCATTCCCCTCGCCAGGCGCGAGACGGGCGCGCCGGTGCTGCTGCACCCGGCGGACCTGCAGCTGTACGGCGCCGCGCCCATGCAGGCGCAGATGTTCGGCGTGCGGATGGAGCCGCTTCCGCCCGTGGACGGCGAGCTGGCGGAGGGCGGCACCGTGCGGTTCGGCGAGTGCACGCTGGCCGTCCGGTTCGCGCCGGGTCACGCGCCGGGGCACGTGATCCTGGTGGGCGACGGAATGGCACTGGTGGGGGACGTGATCTTCAACGGCTCCATCGGCCGCACGGACCTGCCCGGCGGCGACTTCGGCACGCTCATGCGCTCCATCCGCGCGCAGGTGCTCACGCTGCCGGACGTGACCACGCTGCACACAGGCCACGGCCCGGACACCACGGTGGGCCACGAGCGCGTGAGCAACCCGTTCGTCACCGGCGTCTACGGCGGCGGCGGGTTCGCCTGAAGAACAACCGCGACAACGCAATCCGTCCCTCGCTGTCATTCTGAGCGGAGCGCCGTCGCGATCTGTCCCGTGCATGACGGCGCGGAGCGAAGAATCTGGTCGCGCGGCGCCCGGCACTCGCCCGTGCACGGACCCCACGCCGGAACTCAGCGCGCGGGCGGGATCCCGCGCTCCGTCGACCAGATTCTTCGGTCGGCCGGCGCCAGATGCATCGCGCACGGGACGGCGTCAGCCGGCGCCGGCCTCGCTCGGAATGACAGCACGCGACGGAACGAAAAACTGAAGACGGCGGACCTTCCCGGCCGTACGGGTGGTACGCCGCCGTATTCGCGTGACGCCTTTCCCCGCGCAGCCCTGACTTCCGGATGACCATCCGCAGCTGGACCCTTTGCGCCGCGCTGCTGCTGGCGTGGACGCCCGCCCTGGCCGCGCAGTCCGCCCCGCGCGACACCGCCGCCGCTGATACCGTGGCGCCGCCGCCGGCGGACCCCGTGCAGGTGTTCATGTACGACCTGGTGGACCCCGTGGAGCTGGGGAGCGCCGTGGCGCTGGGGCTGTACGACCACGTGCGCGTGGACCCGTACGAGTGGGGCGGGGGACTGGACGCGCTCACGCAGCGCATCGCGTCGCGCGCCGGCGGGCACATCATCGGCACGTCGGTGCGGCACGGCGTGGCGGCCGCGCTCAACCGCTCCGTGGCCGACGAGCCCTGCGGCTGCCCGGACCCGGAGGACCGCGTGGCGCACGCGTTCATCGAGACGTTCACGGACCGCGACCTCCGAACGGGGCGCCGCGTGTTCTCGGAGCCGTTCATCGCCGGGACGTACGCCGGCGCGCTGGCGCCCACGCTGTGGCACCCGGACGCGGACCTCGTGGACGGCATCAAGTCCGGCACGCTGTCCATCGTCTTCAACCTCGCCGGCCGCGTGATCTTCGCGCTCCTCGATCCGCAATCCTGAGCGGGTGTAGTCGCCCATCGCCCTTCGAATGCGTCATCCTGAGGAGCCGCCGCGTAGAATCTGATTCGCGTGGTTCCATGGCGGCGACGAAGGATCTTCCCCGCAAGGCGACAAGCCGGCTCCGCGAACCAGGACCGGCTTGTCGCTTCGCACACACGATCCTTCGGTCGCGCTAAAATCCTGCGCACGTTCGTTTTACGCGCGGCGCTCCCTGAATAGAAAGTCAGGGCCAGGCTCGTGCGTGAGGCGTGCCCCGTGCGAGCACCCCCTCCGGGCTCGCGGAGCTCGCCCACCTTCCCCAAAAACCCCTGGGGGAGGTTGTACGGCGCAGCTTTCATCCCACAAGGTGCGCGCAACGCCGAATGACTCAGGCCCCGTTGGAAGACAGGTTGGCAACCCTCTCTTACGCGCGCGGGGCCGAATGCGATCGCCCCCTCCTCCCGGCCGGGAGGAGGGGGCGACGTGTTCCTGGCGAGATCCTGAATCCGCGGGATCAGGGCTGCGCGGCGCCGGCGCGCGTATCCACCAGGCTCTGCGGGTCCACGGGGATGCCGACGCGCTGCTGGTCGGGGGTGGCGTGGCGCATGAGGTCCGCCAGCACGCGCGCGGCCACCTGCGCCGACGCCGGGTCCGACGCCGGCGGGATCACCGTGGGCCGGCCGTTGACGGGCGCCGTCGCCTGCGCGGCGGCCGCGGCGCCGGCGGCCACCCGCATGGCGAGCGCGGGCCCCTGCGCCGTGACGGCGGCCTGGAACCGGGCCGCCCAGGCGTGCAGCGTGGGCGACACCACGCCAAAGAAGGTGTGGTACGCCGTGGTGTGCTGGTAGGCGAGCTGATAGAAGAAGTTCTCGATCACCGGCGCGCCGGGGGTGATGATCGAGGTGTCCACGCTGGCCGGGAACCAGCCCGCGTCGTCCACCAGCTGCGTGTAGCCCCCCGCGGCCGAGATGGTCTCCGCGACGTGCACCAGGTCGTTGATCAGGTCGTCCGGCTGGATGTCGGGCGCGTAGAGCGTGGGGATGGCGGCCAGGTCCGAGGCCTGCCACGCGTGCGGCACCACATCGATGGCGTTGGCAAAGCGCGTCGTGGGCAGCTTCTCGTTGGAGTAGGCCGCGAACGCCGCGTTGCCGGCCGTGGGGCCCGCTGTGGGCAGGGTGGAGAGCGCCACCTGCGAGAAGGGGTCCCACAGCAGCCGCACGTCGTGCAGCCACAGCGCCACCGTGGGCGAAAGCGCGCCGCCCAGGCTGTGCCCGCTCACCACCACGCTCGTCCCCTCCTTGGGGATGCCCTGCATGAACTCCAGCAGCGTGGTGCCCGTGCCGGGGATGCCGCTGCCCGGCGCGGCGTTCTGCAGGATGGCCAGCCCGATCCCCGTTCCCAGCGCGATCCTGGCGTCCGGCGCCGAGAACAGGCCGTAGATCCACGGAAGCTGTACGGACACGAGCCCGTCCTCCACCACCCAGTCGAACACCGACGAGGGGTTGGTCCCCGCGATGCCCACCACGTAGCTCCCCGGGGTGTCCTTGCTCTCGGCCACGTACATGGCGTTCACGGCGTACGCGCTCGTGTTGAGCTGCACGGCCACGGGCCCCCACGCCACCGACCAGTTGCCGATCTCGCCCGCGTCTGCCTGGAGCGCGGCCTGGATCTTCTGGTAGAGGAGCGGTTCCAGGTTGGGGCCCGGGATGTCGTCCACCAGGGCGGCGTACATGGACAGCTGGTAGATGACGCTCTGCTGATGTGTGGGATTGCTCATTGAAGCCCTGCTTTCTCGATGAAGGGCGGCCGTGCAGCGGGCCCGGTCCCCGGCGGGGCGCGCGGCCGGCAATCGCCGGACGGGCGGGGGAGGCGTGAGGGTGATGACGGGCGGTGCACGGGCGGGCGGCGGGACGCGGGGTGCGGCCCCGGCGCTCTTCCCACGGACGATGCGGGGCGGATGGCCCCGCGTCCGTGGGAAACCCATGGTAGTCCCCCCGCACGCCACGCGACAGGAAACGTTTGTAGTCCCACGCCGCCCGACGCGCCGCAGAGCGACGAAGCCTCGTGGCCGGACGTCGGCCGCGAGGCGTTCCTGCTCGTCACGGTGGGCGCACAATCCGTTGCGCCTGCGCGAACTACGATGCGTCGCGGGGCTCGTCGGCGGGCGGAATGGGGGACTTGCGTGGGCGGCCGCCCTTTCTGCCGTTCTCGCGCGAGGCGGCGGCCTTGCGGGCGCTGGTGCGGCCCGCGATCCAGCGCGCCCACCACGCCGGCGCGTCCAGCGAGTCGAAGATGATGCCGGGCACGGACACGTCGGCGTCCAGCGCCTCCCAGTGCAGCGCCTCGCCGAATGCCTCGACCTCCACGCGGGCCAGGTCCTCCGCCGATGCGCCCCGCAGCTCGGTCACGACGGAGGGCGAAAAGCCGAACCACGCGCCCGACGTGAGACGTACGAGGATGGCGTCCTTTTCCGCGTCGTACGCGGCGTGCGCGGCGCGGGGCTCGGTGCGCTCGCGGAGCGCGCCTTCGGCCCGCGCGGCGCGGATCTCCTGCGACGTCGGCTTTTTCATCCGCTCTTCTCCCCTCGCGAATCCATACGGGTCTGACAGAAACACGGAACGACAATAACCTAGCTGATGGGTTTATTCCAGAGCTGTACGTTCGGTTGCCAGGAGCGGACGCCGGGTCTATCTTCGCGCCGAAAATCACCCGGGTCCCGAGGCTGAGAATCGTGAGCGTCCATGCGCGTGTCGCCGTCCTCGCCAGCGGCGGGGGCACCAACCTCCAGGCGCTGATCGACCGCTTCAACAGCGGTGGATCGGACGCGGCGCGCGTGGAGCTGGTGATCGGGTCGCGCGCGGGCATCGGCGCGCTGGAGCGGGCGGAGCGGGCGGGCATCCCCGCGCGCGTCCTGGACGGGCGGGCGATGGGCGCGGACGCCTTTCGCGACGCGCTGGCGGATGCGCTCGCGGAGCACCGCATCGACCTCGTGGTGCTGGCGGGGTGGCTGCAGCTGGTGCCGGCGGAGGTGGTGGCGCGCTACCACGGGCGGATGCTGAACGTGCACCCGGCGCTGCTTCCCGCGTTCGGGGGCCGCGGGATGTACGGGATGAACGTGCACCGGGCCGTGATCGCGTCCGGCGCGCGGGTGAGCGGCGCCACCGCGCACCTGGTGGACGAGCGGTACGACGAGGGCGCCATCGTGGCGCAGTGGCCCGTCCCCGTGCTCCCCGGCGACACGCCGGAGATGCTGGCCGCGCGCGTATTGGCCGTGGAGCACCGCATCCTGCCGCTGGCGGTGGAGGCGATCGTCCGCGGCGCGCACGTGCCGGTCGTGGACGATGCGCCGGTCGCCTTCGACCTCGTCGCCGCCCCCGCCCCGGCCGATGCGTCCATCCTCCGCACGATGACCGTCGCCGGCACGGGGCCGATTACGGGCGAGTAGCGCGCGGGGCGACTGGAGCGCCTGCGGGGGCCGGAGCGTATCCGCCGTAGGCAAGATTCGCCGAAGAGGTGGCCTGGCTCCAGCCGGAGCGAATGATCCCGGTTAAGGATCTGATCCGGTAAAGGCCGTTCCCCAGCCGGAGCGAATGAGCCCGGTTAAGGATCTGATCCGGTAAAGGCCGTTCCCCAGCCGGAGCGAATGAATTCGCCGCTGGAAGTTCGCGAAGTCCGCCTGCGCGGACTGCCCCAGCGCGGGCCAGCGGACGTGCACCGGGGGCGCCTGTTTGCGTAGGTGAAGCCTCACGCAGTTTGTGAGGCTTTCCGCGGTCGTTGCGGCGGCTTCAGCCGCTCCGGCACGGGGGTGGCCAACCGGATCAGAGCCGTGACCGACATCCGGCCGCCGCAGGGGCACGCAGTTGCAGGCTGTCCCCTGTAACCTGCCCCCTGTCCCCCGCAGTTCATCCGTGCACCGAACACGGCTGCACGGCAACAACCCCGACAAGCGACAAAACCAATGCCCCGCGCACTGCTGAGCGTATCCGACAAGACGGGCGTGGTGGAGCTCGCCCGCGAGCTGCACGGGCGGGGGTGGACCCTGCTCTCCACCGGCGGCACCGCGCGCTCCCTGCGCGACGCCGGCCTGCCCGTCACCGAGGTCAGCGAAGTCACCGGCCACCCGGAGATGATGGAGGGCCGCGTCAAGACCCTGCATCCGGCCGTGCACGCCGGCCTGCTGGGCCGCCGCGACAACGCCGACGACGTGGCGCAGATGCAGGCGCACGGCTACGCACCCATCGACCTCGTGGCCGTCAATCTCTACCCGTTCCGCGAGACGGTCGCGCGCCCCGGCGCCACCCTGGCCGACGCCATCGAGAACATCGACATCGGCGGGCCGTCCATGCTGCGCTCGGCCGCCAAGAACCACGCGAGCGTGTGGGTGGTGGTCGATCCGGCGGACTACCCGGTCGTCCTCGCGGCGCTGGATTCGGCGGACGCGGATCGCGGGCTGCGCATCCGCCGCGAGCTGGCGGCCAAGGTGTACGCGCACACGTCGGACTACGACCGCGCCATCACCGAGTACCTGTCGCGCTCGCTGGACCAGACGGCGGATGCGACGGATTCAGCGGACGCCTTCCCCCGCGCGATGACGCTGTCGCTGGAGAAGGTGCAGGACCTTCGCTACGGCGAGAACCCGGACCAGCCGGCTGCCTTTTATCGCGACACGGCGTCCGCGGGCGGGCTGGACGCGCTGCGGCAGCTGCACGGCAAGGAACTCTCGTTCAACAACCTGCTGGACGTGGAAGGCGCGCTGCAGGCGGTGAGCGCGTGGGACGGCAGCGGGCTTGCCGCGTGTGCCATCATCAAGCACACCACGCCCTGCGGCGTCGCCGTGGGCGCGGACGCGGCGGAGGCCTATCGCAAGGCGCTGTCGACGGATTCCACGAGCGCGTTCGGCTCCGTGATCGCGTTCAACGTTCCCGTCTCGGAGGAGGCGGCCGTGCTGATGCGCCCCAACTTCGTGGAAGCCATCGTGGCGCCATCGTTCGTCGAGGCGGGACTG
Source organism: Longimicrobium sp. (assembly GCF_036280135.1). Classification (GTDB taxonomy): domain Bacteria; phylum Gemmatimonadota; class Gemmatimonadetes; order Longimicrobiales; family Longimicrobiaceae; genus Longimicrobium. Next base: position 315 of record NZ_DASURI010000184.1, on the reverse strand, counting down.
CGGATGCTGACGGAGAAGAAGAACCTGCGCCTGCTGGAGCTTCCGTCGCTGTCGGCGGACGAGGGGGAGCTGGACTTCAAGCGCGTGCGCGGCGGCTTCGTGGCGCAGCGCCGCCTGTCGATGCGCTTTCCGGAGGATGCGTGGCGCGTCGTGAGCGCGCGCCAGCCCACGGCGGAGGAGATGGACGACCTTCGGTTCGCCTGGCGCGCGGTGGCGTCCGTCAAGTCGAACGCAATCCTGGTCGCGCGCGGGGGGACGGCGCTGGGGATTGGCGCGGGGCAGATGAGCCGGGTGGACAGCAGCCGCATCGCCGTG
>NZ_DASURI010000183.1:0-3463 GCF_036280135.1 Longimicrobium sp. | reverse complement strand
CGAGGGGGCGGACGTGGAGGGGCTGCGGGCGCACCTGGGCGAGCGGCTGCCGGGGTACATGGTGCCGTCGGCGTACGTGCGGCTGGAGCAGCTGCCGCTGGGGCGCACGGGCAAGCTGGACCGCAAGGCGCTCCCCGCGCCGGAGGGCGACGCCTTCGCGCGCCACGGCTACGAGGCGCCCGTGGGCGAGACGGAAGAGGCGCTGGCGGAGATCTGGGCCGAGGTGCTGGGCATCGAGCGGGTGGGGCGCTGGGACCACTTCTTCGAGCTGGGCGGGCACTCGCTCCTGGCCGTCCGCGTCATCTCGCGCGTGCGGCAGGTGCTGGGCGTGGAGATGGCCCTGGGCGAGGTCTTTTCCCGGCCCGTGCTGGGCGACTTCGCGCGGGGCGTGGCGATGGCCGGGCGGGCGGAGCTTCCGCCCATCGGGCGCGCGCCCCGCGAGGGCTCCCTCCCGCTCTCGTTCGCGCAGCAGCGCCTGTGGTTCCTGGAGCAGCTGGGCGACCTGGGGAGCACGTACCACGTCCGCGTGCGCCGCCGGCTGCCGGGCGCGCTGGACCGCGACGCGCTCGTGCGCGCGCTGGACCGCATCGTCGCCCGGCACGAGGCGCTGCGCACCACCTTCGCGGAGGTGAACGGCGTTCCCGAGCAGCGCATTGCCCCGGCGGACGCCGGCTTCGCCCTCGTGGAGCACGACCTGGCCGGCCGGACGGACGCGGACGCCGAGCTGCGCCGCCTGCTGGCCCAGGAGGCGGCCGCGCCGTTCGACCTGGAGCGCGGGCCCCTCATCCGCGGCCGCCTCGTCCGGCGGGCCCCCGACGACCACCTGCTGCTGGTGACGATGCACCACATCGTCGGCGACGGCTGGTCCAGCGACGTGCTCACCCGGGAGCTGGACGCGCTCTACGGGGCGTTCCGCCGCGGGGCGCCGGACCCGCTCCCCGCGCTGGAGGTGCAGTACGCGGACTACGCCGTGTGGCAGCGCCGGTGGGTGGCGGGCGAGGTCCTGCAGGCGCAGGCGGACTACTGGACGCGGACGCTGGCGGGGGCGCCGGCGCTGCTGGAGCTGCCCACCGACCACCCGCGCCCCGCGCACTTCGACCCCGCGGGGGCGCAGTTCGGCGTGCAGCTGGACGGCACCCTCACGGCGGGGCTCCGGGCGCTGGCGCGGCGCCACGGGACGACGCCGTACATGGTGGTCCTGGCCGGGTGGGCCGTCGTGCTGGGCCGGCTCTCGCGCCAGGACGACCTGGTGATCGGCACGCCCGTGGCCAACCGCGGCCGGCGCGAGATCGAGGGGCTCATCGGCTTCTTCGTGAACACGCTCGCGCTGCGCATGGACCTTTCCGGGGCGCCCACGGTGGCGGCGCTGCTGGCGCGCGTGAAGGAGCGCACCCTGGAGGCGCAGCAGCACCAGGACATCCCCTTCGAGCAGGTGGTGGAGCGGGTGGACCCCGAGCGCAGCCTGTCGCACACCCCCCTGTTCCAGGTGCTGTTCGCGTGGCAGAACGCGGCCGGCGAGGCCGAACGTTCCGGGGGGGCGCCGTTCCCGCCCGGTTCCACCGCGCGGGCCACGGCCAAGTTCGACCTTTCCCTCAGCTTCATCGAGCGCGACGGGGAGATCACGGCCGGGGTGGAGTACGCCGCCTCGCTCTTCGAGCACGCCACGGTGGAGCGCTGGGTGGGGTACCTGCGGCGCGTGCTGGAGCAGATGGTGGCGGACGAGACCCGGCCCGTGACGCGGCTGGCGCTCATGCCCCGGGGCGAGCGCGCGCAGGTGGTGGAGGCGTGGAACCGCACGGAGGCGTTCCCGGACGGCCCGTGCATCCACGAGCGCTTCGAGCGGCAGGCGGCGCGCACGCCCGGCGCCGTGGCCCTCGTCCACGAGGGCGCGCGGCTCACCTACGGGGAGCTGAACGCGCGGGCCAACCGGCTGGCGCACCACCTCCGCGGGCTGGGCGTGGGCCCCGACGTGCGCGTGGGGCTGTGCGTGGAGCGCGGCCTGGAGATGATGGTGGGGCTGCTCGCGGTGCTCAAGGCCGGCGGCGCGTACGTGCCGCTGGATCCCGACTACCCCGCGGAGCGCCTGGCGTACATGCTGGCCGACAGCGCCCCCGCGGCGGTGCTCACGGAGGGGGCGCTGCGGGACCGGGTGGCCGGCACGGACGCGCCGGTGCTGGTGCTGGACGAGGCCGCCCCCGCGTGGGCCCACGCGCCGGCGGCCGACCCGGAGCGCGCCGGGCTCACGCCGGACCACGTGGCGTACGTCATCTACACCTCCGGCAGCACGGGCCGGCCCAAGGGCGTGCTGGTGCCGCACGGCAACGTGGCCCGGCTGTTCTCGGCCACGGACGCCTGGTTCGGCTTCGGGGAGACGGACGTGTGGACGCTGTTCCACTCCGTCGCCTTTGACTTCTCCGTGTGGGAGATGTGGGGCGCGCTGCTGTACGGCGGGCGGCTGGTGGTGGTCCCCGGCGCGACGGCGCGCAACCCCGAGGCGTTCTACCGCCTGGTGTGCGAGCAGGGCGTGACGGTGCTGAACCAGACGCCGAGCGCCTTCCACGCGTTCATGAACGCCCAGGTCTCCGTCGGGGGCGCGCACCGGCTGCGGTACGTGGTCTTTGGCGGCGAGGCGCTGGACGTGCCCGGGCTGCGCCCGTGGTTCGACCGGAACGGCGACGACGCGCCGCGGCTGGTGAACATGTACGGGATCACCGAGACCACCGTGCACGTCACCTATCGCCCCCTGACGGAGGCGGACGTGTTCGGCGGGTCGGGGAGCCCCATCGGGCGGGCGATCCCCGACCTGCGGCTGTACGTGCTGGACCCGGCGCGGCGGCCGGTGCCGGTCGGGGTGCCGGGCGAGCTGTACGTGGGCGGCGCGGGGGTGGCGCGCGGATACCTGAACCGCCCGGAGCTGACCGCGGAGCGCTTCGTGGACGACCCGTTCGCCCCCGGCCGGCTCTACCGCACCGGCGACCGGGTGCGGTGGCTGGCGGACGGGACGCTGGAGTACCTGGGCCGCCTGGACGAGCAGGTGAAGATCCGCGGCTTCCGCATCGAGCTGGGCGAGATCGAGGCGCGGCTGGCCGAGCACCCGGAGGTGCGTGAGGCGGTCGTCCTGGCGCGGGAGGACGTGCCCGGGGAGAAGCGGCTGGTGGCGTACGTGGTGGGTGAAGCGGAGGCGGACGCGCTGCGAGCCCGCCTGCGCCAGAGCCTGCCGGAGTACATGGTGCCGGCGGCGTTCGTCCCGCTGGATGCGCTGCCGCTGACCGCCAACGGCAAGCTCGACCGCAAGGCGCTCCCGGCGCCGGAGGGGGATGCGTACGCGCGGGCCGGCTACGAGGCACCGCTGGGGGAGGTGGAGGCGGCGCTGGCGGAGATCTGGGGAGAGGTGCTGGGCCTGGAGCGGGTGGGGCGGTGGGACCACTTCTTCGAGCTGGGCGGGCACTCGCTCCTGGCGATC
>NZ_DASURI010000182.1:0-3583 GCF_036280135.1 Longimicrobium sp. | reverse complement strand
CTCCAGCGGCGAGCGGCTGCCGGCGGACCTCGTGGAGCGTGCCTTTCGCGCCTGGCCGGAGTGCCGCCTGCTGAACCTGTACGGGTCCACGGAGGTGGCGGCGGACGTGACGGCGCACGCGCTGCTGCGCGCGGAGCTGCCCGCCGTGCCCATCGGACGCCCCATCGCCGGCGCCCGCGTCTACGTGCTGGACGGGGGGATGCGCCCCGTGCCGCCCGGCGTGGCCGGCCGCCTGTACGTGGGCGGCGCCGTGCTGGCCCGCGGCTACGCCGGCCGCCCGGGGATGACGGCCGAGCGCTTTGTCCCCGATCCCTTCGGCGGCCTGCCCGGCGCGCGGCTGTTCGACACGGGCGACCTGGCCCGCCACCGCGCGGACGGCGCCCTGGAGTACCTGGGCCGCCGCGACGCGCAGGTCAAGGTGCGCGGCAGCCGCGTGGAGCCCGGCGAGGTCGAGGCCGTGCTGCGCGACTACCCCGCGCTGCGCGACGCCGTGGTGGTGGCCCGCGAGACGGCCGCCGGCGACGGCGAGCTGGTGGCCTACCTGCAGGCGGACGAGGCCGCCGCGGCGGCGCCGGCGGAGACGGGAATGAAGTTCTCCCTCTTCTACTTCGCCGCGGACGAGTCCACGGCGGGCGGCTCCGGCGACGAGCGCTACCGCCTGTACCTGGAGGGGGCAAAGTTCGCCGACACGCACGGCTTCGAGGCCGTGTGGACGCCGGAGCGCCACTTTCACGAGGTGGCCGGCCTGTATCCCAACCCGTCCGTGCTGTCCGCCGCCCTCGCCGTGCAGACCAGGCACGTGCAGCTGCGGGCCGGCAGCGTGGTGCTCCCCCTGCACAACCCCCTGCGCGTGGCCGAGGAGTGGGCCGTGGTGGACAACCTGTCCGGCGGCCGGGCGGGGATGGCCGTCACCTCCGGCTGGGTGCCCAACGACTTCGCCCTTCTCCCCGAGCACTTCGCCGCCAAGCGCGAGGTGATGTTCCAGGGGATCGAGACCGTGCGCACCCTGTGGCGGGGCGGGGCCGTGCCCGTCAAGGACGGCGTGGGCAAGGACGTGGAGCTGCGCGTCTTTCCCCGTCCCGTCCAGGCCGAGCTGCCCATCTGGCTCACCTGCACGGCGGACCCCGCCATGTTCGCGCGGGCCGGCGCCCTGGGGCTCAACGTGCTCACGGCCCTGCTGGGGATGACGCTGGACGAGGCGGCCGAGCGCATCGCCCTGTACCGCCGCGCCCGCGCCGAGCACGGCCACGACCCCGCCGCCGGCCGGGTCGCCATGATGCTGCACACCTTCGTGGGACCCACGGAGGACGCCGTCCTGGGGGCCGTCCGCGGGCCCTTCCTGGAGTACATGCGGGCCCACACGGGGCTCTTTCGCACCGTCATCGACTCGCTGGAGATGGGCGTGCGGATGGAGGACGAACGCCAGCACGAGCAGCTGCTGGAGTTTGCCTTCGAGCGCTACTACCGCACGTCGTCGCTCATGGGCACGCCGGAGAAGTGCATGGAGACGCTCCGCCGGCTGGAGGAGATGGGCGTGGACGAGGTGGCCTGCCTCATCGACTTCGGCGTGTCCACCGAGCGGACGCTGGAGGCGCTGGGCGACCTGCACGGACTGATGCTGCGCACCCGCCGCCCCGCGCCCGAACCCGCGCGGGCCGACACGGCGGAAGAGGCCGTCAAGCTGCGCGCCTTCCTGGCGTCGCGCCTGCCGGCGTACCTGCTGCCGGACCGCCTGGTGCTGCTCCCGGAGCTGCCCCGCCTGCCCAACGGCAAGGTGGACCGCCGCGCCCTCCCCGATCCCCTGGACGCCCTGGCGCCGGCCGGCTTCACGGAGCCCCAGCCGGGGACGGAGGCGGACCTGGCCGCCATCTGGCGCGAGGTGCTGCGCGCGTCCCGGGTGGGCCGCCACGACAGCTTCTTTGCCCTGGGCGGCAACTCCCTGGCGGCCGTGCGCCTGCTGTCCCGCGTGCGCACCCGTCTGGGCGCCGACCTGTCCGTCCCCGACCTGTTCCGCGCCCCCACGCTGTCGGCCATGGCGGCCGCGGTAGAGGCGCAGCTGCTGGACGCGCTCAGCGACGGCGACCTGGCCGAGCTGCTGGGCGCCCTGGAGGGCGCATGAGCCCGGACCCCGCATCCATTCCCGCCACCCCCCTGCACGAGAGCACCGACGTGGAGAACCGGAGCAATACGCCCGAAGTGCCCGCACTGCGCCTGTGGCCCGTGCCGGGCGCGGCCCGGGACGGCGCGGGGCGCGAGGCCGTGGCGGAGCGGGTGCGGCGGATGTTCGCCCCCGGCGCCGACGCCCTGGCCGACGAGGAGGAGCTCGAGGCCCGCGTGGCCGAGATGGTGCGCGCGTACCTGCGCGACGAGACCACCAGCTCCCCCGGCGTGCTGGAGGGCCGGGCCGAGCGCTTCGCCGACACCCGCCTGCCGCGCCAGCCCCGCGACGCGGACGACTACCTGGACTACCTGGACGCCGAGGTGGTGCCGCACACCATCCGCGTGTCGTCGCCGCGGTTCATCGGCCACATGACGTCGTCGCTCCCCTTCTTCCTGCGTCCCCTGGTGCGGCTGATGACGGCCATGAACCAGAACGTGGTGAAGATGGAGACGTCGCGCGTCCTCACCTTTTGCGAGCGGCAGGCGCTGGCGCGTCTCCACCGGCTGATCTACGGCCTGCCCGCCGCGTTCTACGACCGGCACGTGCAGGACCACGCCGGCACGCTGGGCATCATCACCTCCGGGGGCACGCTGGCCAACGTCACGGCCCTGGCCTGCGCCCGCAACGCCCGCCTGGGCCCCGACGGCACGTTCCGCGGCGTGGACGCGGCGGGGACGGCGGCCGCCCTGGCGCACTACGGGTACCGCGGCGCCGCCGTCATCGGCAGCGCGCAGATGCACTACTCCTTCGAGAAGGGGATGGGCCTCCTGGGGCTGGGCACGGACGACCTGGTCCGCGTGGCCACGGACGCCGAGGGGCGCGTGGACCTGGACGCCATGCGGGCCGCCGTGGCCCGCTGCCGCGCGGAGGGCAAGCTCGTCCTGGCGCTCGTGGGCGTGGCGGGGAGCACGGACAGCGGCAGCGTGGACGACCTGGACGCCGTGGCGGACCTGGCGGCGGCGTGCGGCGCGCACTTTCACGTGGACGCCGCGTGGGGCGGGCCCACGGTCTTCTCCGACGCGCACCGGTCCATCCTGGCCGGCATCGAGCGGGCGGACACGGTGACGTTCGACGGGCACAAGCAGCTGTACCTGCCCATGGGCATCGGCATGGTGTTCCTGCGCGACCCGGCGCTGGCCCGGCAGATCGAGAAGCACGCGGCGTACACGGCCCGCGCCGGCTCGGCGGACCTGGGGCAGCGCTCGCTGGAGGGTTCGCGGGGCGCCATGTCGCTGCTGCTGCACGCGGCCCTGGAGCTCATCGGCCACGACGGGTACGGGTGGCTTATCGACGAGGGCATCGCCCGGGCGCGCTACCTGGCCGACGCCGTCCGCGCCCGTGACGACTTCGAGCTGCTCTCGGCGCCGCACCTCAACGTGGTCCTCTACCGCTACGTCCCCGCCGAGTGGCGGGCCGAGGCCG